>PBDV01000007.1 GCA_002718215.1 Methanobacteriota archaeon | reverse complement strand
CGTATCGGTATTCAGTTTGAGCCCCGTCCATTTTACGGGCCCGCAAGCTTGACCAGTGATCTGTTACGAACTCTTTCAAGGATGGCTGCCTCTAAGCCCACCTTCTGGTTGTCTTCGACCACGGACGCCGTTTGTAATTAACACTTAACTGAAATTTTGGGACCTTAACGCTGAGCTGGTTTCTTCACCTTTCGTCACGGTAGCTTACCCACCGTGGCTCACTCCCCGCTTCTACGGCGATAACAACTTCGGAGTTTGACAGCGTACCGAGGGATTGCTCCCCCTAAATACCCAATCAGTGCTCTACATCATTATCTACCTCAACGGAGATCTACCTGCGAGTAGTCTCGCGCGGAACCTGCTATTGCCCATCTCGATTGGACTTTCACCCCTATACCCAGCTCGTCCGAGCGATTTGCAGATCAGCAACGGTTCGATCCTCCACCCAGCTTTCACCGGGCTTCAATCTGGCCAGGAATAGATCGACGGGCTTCAGGTCCTCCACCACTGACTCCAAGCGAGCACACTTCGTCCCTCGCCCGAAGGCTGCGGACATGTCGGTTTCCCTCCGGCTACGTGGATCTACCACTTAACCTCGCCAGTGATCAAGACTCCCAGGGGCATTATTCGAAACGCACGATATGACGCTGCTCATTTCATCGCTTTCACGCCATATCAGTCTGTTCCTATCTGGTTTCATGGTCTTTTAACATCCCGTAAAGGATACTTTTCAGCGTTCGCTCACGCTACTTGGTCCACTATCGGTCTTGAGTCGTATTTAGGATTGGAAGTATCTGCCTCCCATATTCCCGCGCGATATCCGACGCACGGTACTCTGGATTCGTCACGTGGTCATGTCCACTGCGCATACGGGACTTTCACCCTCTATGGTGCGCCGTTCCAGGCGACTTCTGCTTCATGAATTTAGACGAAAGACGGCCCAAACCCCACATCTCCCCCAAGTTTCCAAGGGGGATTCGGTTTGTCCTATCCCGTGTTCATTCGCCACTACTAACGGAATCTCGATTGATTTCTTTTCCTCGCCCTACTAAGATGCTTCAATTCGGGCGGTTCCCTTTCCCTAATGGGAATGTCGCAAAGCGACAGGAGGTCCTATTCGGCAATCTGCGGATCCAAGAGATTCATGCCTCTCCCCGCAGCTTATCGCAGCTTGTCACGACCTTCATCAGCTCTCAAGCCGAGCAATTCCCCAGACAGGTTCTGTAGCATCGCGGATTTCCTTCATCCGCTTCACCTGTGTGATATTATTTCCTCTGGTGTTCAGGATATGTCGATCTTCGGTGTCTTGAGCCAAACCGTCTCCCCGCAGGGCGGTCCGACCTCTACCGCTTCCCCCAACATGAGCGCATGCTGGGGTGCACTAAGCATCCTCGCGACAAACAACCCGTATATCAACGCAACGGAGACGCATAACGAGATAGAGGGTCAAAAATGAGTCAAAAAGCGATAGTTAAGATACGTACATTTTCTGCAATAATTGGATCCTCGGGACTAGCAGATTGAGCGCCCTCTAACATAGATGCTGCATCCACATTACGCCCCAAAGCATGGAGCGAAACTGCATGATTATTCATCCTATTTGAGTCAGATTCAGACTCCAATGCCTCTGCTGCTTCAAAAATTGGTAGAGCAGTTTCATGCCTATCTGCTGCGCCTAATGCTGTACCAAGATTTATCAAAATCTGTGATGAAGATCTGTCGGCCATAGCGGCTTGACGTAATGTTAGAATTGCAGCATGAAAGTGAGGTAATTTTGCTGGATCTTCAATTGGATTATTTCTATGTTCTGAAAGAGCAGTCTGTAGTAGACATAATCCATGATTATTGATTGCAGGGGCATCACCAGGACGTTGTTCACATAATTCCATGAATAAACTCGCAGCCTCCACCCACTCTCCTTTCTGCATAAAATCAAATGCTGAGGCCATTGATTCATGTTGCCCCTCATTGAAAGGAGGAGATAATGAAAGTGCTCTAGCAGGTAACTGAACTAATCGAATATCGCCCTGAGATGGATCGAATGCTGCTGCTGCTTCAGCAGGATCTACAAGATTATCGAAATCTACCTCCACTTCAGAGAAATTTGTTTCTTCAGAAAAGTCATGATATACTACATCTTCAGATTCTTCAGAAATAGATACTTTCGTATCCATAGATACAATTGGCCTTGATGTAAGTAATAATGGTTCATCATCTTGTTCAATAATCTCAGATTCCTCGTGATAATCTTCTTCGATATCATCATTCTCTACTACTAAACCTGTTTCTAGGTTTCCAATAATGTCCTCGTTAGAGGTTTCTTCTGTAATCTCTTCAACTATCTCCTGATTGGGTTCGCTATCTTCCACCACTCCAATAGATGATTCTGATTCGTCAAATAATAAGTCTGAACGAGTACCAGCACCAAATAATAACTGTACTTTAGGTGAGGCTCTAGCTCCTCCCAATGTAAATGGAAGACCCACTCTAGATTCTGAATCATCAGATGTAGGGCCACTTAATCCTTCAACTTCAGGCAATATTTCCACTAGAGATTCTGTTCCTGGCAATGGCCCACTAGGTAAGGAATCATCATGATCCATCTCAATCGCAGAACCGAAAATGCTCTTACATTCAGGACAACGGTCGCCTCCGCCAAAGAGAAGTCCGCACACCTGACACTCCTGCATGCTGGGCGGTAAACTCCGCATGATTTGATGCTGACGGAAAGAAGTTCATTCTTCTTCAACAATTGTGATATCGGAAGGGCCCCAAATACGACCAATCATAACCATGCCCAAAACACCAATTCCAATTACAATATATGGGATTGCCGAAGGAGTCTCATGTATTTGCCACATCACGAACATGATGTACAAATATACCGATGCGAGAATTACGCTGACAATCATGATTGGGAAACCAGTCTTGAAGAAACGCATGAAGGTGATATTATGTCCTGCTCCACTAGCAATTCCAGCGGTAGCGACGTTGGCTGAAGCACCAATCAAAGTACCATTTCCGCCCAAACAAGCGCCTAAAGCAAGAGCCCATGCTAGAGGACCCAATGGGAGATCTAAATCGACATCTTGAGCAATTTCAAGCATTACAGGAACCATAGTCGCAGTAAATGGAATATTATCAATAAATGCTGAAGCAATAGCTGAAACCCAGAGTAACAGCATTAACGCAACAAACAAACGATGATCTTCGGGGGCTCTGGCAATCATCGAACTTGTCCATTCTGCTAATGCATCAATCAGTCCCATCGCACTTAATCCACCAATTAGGATAAAGAGTCCAGCAAAGAATAACAAAGTAGTCCATTCAACTTCATCGAGATAATGTTCAATCTCGTGAGGAGTACACACTAGCAACATCACAAATGCGCCAATAAGTGAAATTACTGCCACATTCGATAACGGATGAGCGACTGCACTATGAGCGAAAAATGCAATTAAAACAAGGGACAGTATAATTCCAGATTTGATTAGTAGCGATTTATCTTTTACACCATATGTTTCTCTCAATGATTCAATATCGCGATCACGATGCAAATCTAGGCCTTCACGCTCTAGGCGATGCAATAACCACAAAGAGGGTAGGAACACTAAGAAAACTGCAGGTGCAAGATTAATTACGAAATCAATGAAAGCAATAGATTCCTCAGCAAGGGGCGTTCCTGCTAGACTTGTTCTGGAAAGTTGGGCACCAATGATAATATTTGGAGGATCTCCAATTTGTGTTGCAGTACCGCCAATATTAGAGAACATTACCTCTCCGACTAACAAGGGAATTGGATTGAGATTCAATACCTTCGCAAGTTGAATAGTTACTGGGGCAATTAACAACATTGTAGTAACGTTATCTAGGAAAGCGGAGAATACTGCAGTGACAACTGCAAGTATTACCATAAGTCTCCAGATTGATCCCCCACTCCGAGCATAAGCTTCCACTGCAGCCCACTGGAATATTCCAGTTTCAGATAATACTCCAACGATAATCATCATGCCCATCAGAAGGCCGACAGTCTCCATATCAATCCAAACTACTACGTCAAGTAAATCAGGCCCTGTTGTATTGGGGTCTCCAGCCGCAATAATATGTAAGGTAAATACAGCTACTATTCCTCCAACTACTGCAGCCAATGCACGATCAATTAATTCAAAGATAATAAGACCATATACACCTAAGAGAATCAAAAATGATGCAGGCAATGCCCAGTCAGGCATTGCAGAAATATGCTCAACATACCAATGCCTTCCTGCTAAACCTCCTCCTCCGCCAGCTTGAACAACAGGGAAAAATGCAAACATTCCGATTGAAGAAAGAAGAAGGACGGCGCGAATCCAGAACGATTTGCCACGAGAAAGCACCCACATGAACAGACGGTCCATTAGGCGATTCAAATACTCATCCATCAAAAAAGAATATTCTCATTATTATTGGCGCCACAAAACTGCAACATTCCCTCTTGAAAAAACCAAGATGCTGGTAGTTTGTTCTTCAAGCATTGAAAATATTTCTGTGCGTTGTTGAGAATCGATTGCAAAACCACGATTTAAACGAATTTTAACTAATGAACGTGCAGATAATTGTACCCTTATTTCATCCATAATAGATTCCGTCAGACCATTTCTCCCTAAGCGAACTGTGGCTTTCAAACTAGGGTCCTTAGAGGCAGATATAACCCAATCAGGAATTCTCAATTCAACACCTCAGTACTAAATGGACGCCTTTTTTCCCTATTGCAAGAAAGGCATGTTGTTATTCGAATCTTATCACGTACTCTTACTCTTGCAGTTTCGCCAGGAATTAATACACGAAAGCACCCCCTACAAATCCAATTTTTCAATTGTTCAGGGAGAGGTTGATTATGACGTGTGCAAGTTCGAAAAAGATCTCTTGCGGCGGAATGTCGTATCTCGATATCTACCTGAGGATTCACTATAATTGATGAAAGGTAAATGATTGCTTCATTCGCTCTTTGTACCCGCTGACTTCTGTTACGGCCTCTACGTTTCATGAAAACACCATTCATTTTAGACAAAAAGATTCGCAATTGATAAGGCAACATCATCAATTCCATGATTGCCATCAATTCGATGGAGGAGACCTTTAGCATCATACCATGATTCTAATGGCGAAGTTTGCTCATGGTAAGCAGATAGTCGAGCCCTAACGGTTTCTTCAGAATCATCTGCTCTCCTCGTAAAATCAGAACTCCCGCAGGAATCACACACTGATTCTACTAAGCATGGCCTGAAAACATCATGGTAAACCTCCCCACAGGCTGCACAGGTGAATCTACCACATATCCTTTCAACAACAGATTCGTCATTAACGTATATGGCAATAACCATAGAAACAGGAGCAATTTTTTCTAATGCTTCTGCCTGAGGGATTGTTCTAGGAAATCCATCAAAAAGTAGACCCCCCTCTGCATCTGAATCTTTTATTCTCTCTTTAATCAAACCAATAATAACCTCATCAGGAACTAAGCCACCAGATTCCATATGCACCTTTGCAATTTTTCCTAATTCAGTGCCCTCTGCTACTGCAGCTCGCAACATATCACCTGTAGACACCTGTGGTTTTCCTGTAGTTTCTACTATCCTTCCTGCTTGTGTACCCTTGCCTGCGCCGGGCGGCCCAAATAGTACAATGCTCGAATCCATGCCCTCCTGAATGGGGGCCTAGAGATAAGTCGAACGGACTATTCAGAAGGCGGATGACCTGGCGGAAGACCAGGTGGAAGACCAGGAGGGGGGGATACAGGAGTTGGTTGAGGATGTCCTGGAGGAAGTCCTGCAGGAGTTGGAGGAGGTAATGGAGCAAGCCCACTATTTAGGGCGGCATCAATCTCTGCTTGAGATACACCTCCACTTACCAACGAGCTGCCTTCAACACCGGTATCAATAGCGGCCTTAAATCGTGTATTGTAATCGCCTTCGTTGAGAGAAGAACCAGATGGGATCAATCGTTCACCTTCAGACAATGAAGAAATCCCTTTATTTCTAAGAACAAAAGTCCCACCTAATAACCCTACAATCACCAACATTACTACTATTCCTGCAGCCCATGTAGGAACCCCGACCGATTCTAATAATCCAATTGCGCCACCTCCTGAATTAGAGGCCGCCGCAGTAACCTCAAATCCACCTGACTGGATTTCGACCCCATCTACAATACAAACCACATTGAAATTTTGTACGCCTGATGAGGCATCATTGGANGGGTTTAGTGTAAGTACAAAATCAACTTGTTCNCCTGGCAATAAATTCGANACTGAGGTCTGNTCTANNTCATACGACCAACCCTCNGGGCCAACGATTACCACATTTGCATTCAATGGCAAATTTCCNCCATTGCTCAAATGCATAATCAATTCAGTGGGCTCATTACGNGGNACATCATTGAACCGATTATCATCAAAAGTAACCACTGGAACGGATAANGAACTTACTCGGACTCCCAAAATNACTGATTGATTGAGAACAAGTGAATCTAGACTTAANCCCCCTCGAACAAGTAAACCTACCTCAGTTGAAGACATTCCTGAATCGAGACCNAGCGGGACAGAAAGNCCCATTTTCACGATTCTTTCTTCATTCATCATCAAGGTATAAGGNGCTAGNGACAAGAAACCAATTGACCAACCCTCNGGTAAAGAAGGGAATGTCCAGTTCANAACTATTGGAACATTGCCAGTGTTNCTAACTGAGACATTGAATGTAGATGTNGAACCTGGACTCACATCAATCAAACCAGATTCAGGACCATTGAGAATGAAATCTGTCCGTTGCTCTACAATAAATTGAGTTTGATTAACNGTTGGAATGGAGCCAGTTAAAGCAGTNCGGATTGTAACGACATTCACATCAAAATTATCNGCATTAGCTGAAACAGACATCTGAACTTGTAGAGAAGAAACTACGCCNGGTTGTAGATTCANGGTATAAGGGGAAGATACTTGNTCACCATCTACATACAACCATACTGGCCACGAAACCAAACCGGTACTCATCGATATTTCAATATCAAANGCAGTGTTACCNGTATTCTCTACTTCGACAGAGGTATTTACNATCTCATCATTCAANACAGCCCGTTGAATTGCTAAACCTGAAGGGCCAACTGGAGTACCATCATCTTCGTAAATATCNACAACATATGCCTTACTCTCAAGAACTCCAACAGTAGATATTTCTGTAGAAGTAATGGATGAATCAATTGCTGAAGANATGATACAAGTCACTGTTGCAGATGAACCCGCAGCAGGAGAACCCATGAAAGCCTGAGGAATTACNACNCGAACAGATAATCCAATAAATTGTAANCGATTTAANGGATCTAACTCAATTGAGGATGTNTTTCCATTNCCCAATTCTATAGGCCAACGTTGATCATTCTCGCAATCNACNGTGAAAATTGTGGGNCCATTACCTGANTTTCTTACAGTAATTGTATACCCTACTGTTTCACCNGGCTTACCTGCCAANCCTTGATCACCAGCAAGAACGGTATCAAGACCTTCAACTCGCTCCACATCAATAGTCAANCGAATAGTATAGGATACCAAAGGAGCATTTCGATCNTACATAGTCAAATCAACGATATAAGTNCCTGGCAATGCAAAAATCGCGCCATAAGGGTCATCAAAATCAGCATCCTCATTGACNAAATTCAATGAAATTGTTCTGGTTGAACCGNCNGCNCCNCCTTCAGGAAGAGNCCATGGNCCCGATTCTGANAGTGTTCTAGACCATTCATCAGCAGGAGCATCCAATACCCCATCTTCGCGAACAAATTGTACAGGAGTGATGATTATNCCTGCATCAATTGTTGCTGTTCCTTCGTTCATNATGTCTAGATNAAATGNCATGGATTTTGTNGTACTAGGATCCATNGTACGTTGACTNGCATCTGCTAATTCTTGAGGAGANGAGGGGAGATTNCCATTCAACATATANGGTACAATTCTTACTCCAATTGCAGTCACATTCACATCGTAGGTAATTTGGTTGTTATCGGTACCATTTACTTCATCATTCAACTCATCAACTTGTGAACCAGAATCCAANGTTAATCGAATGGTATGTACCCCAGTAGTCGAAAANGTATGTTGAGTTGTNATCGAATCCGCTGAACCACCTTGGATTGAACCTCGACTACTTTGAAGAATTACTGTTGGAGGAGTNGTGGAAATATCTTCAACAANAATATCGTATCCAGATGCTGCCCCNGGAGCNTGATTTAACCATGAGGCACGAACNACCACAGCATCCCCTTCAAGAGGTTGATCNGCAGACACCCATAGAGAGCCAGGGAAAACNGCGAGATCNGCAATTAAATTTTCAGAACCAATTGATGTCGCCACCATCGCAAAATCTTGAGAACTTCCNGAGGAATGTTGAACNCGAATCTCCCATGAGCCAGATAAGCCAGTAGTAGGAGGNAATTTNACACGCTCAACATTGTTTAAATCGTCACTAACTCCNCCCGANGTACTGTACCCGTTAGANAATACATTTCCTTTGTAGATGGAACCGTCAGGTGCAATTACTGTTANATCCAAGTCATTCACCAATCTCTTGGACGACTGGGAAGCACTGGATGAACCAGCNGCATCAGTCCANGCTATTGTAATGTCTACTCCATGTGATGCATCCCAATCATANGTATACACATAGGAATAACCTGGTTGTAGTGTTTGATTCCAATCCATGAAAGTGTTCAATGGAATTATTCCGTCTCTNGGGTAGAGTGTTTGTTCAAGNTCAACTTGCCCCCATCCTTCATCCATATTGGGGATGTTTTTCGCACCAATNTCCTTAGCCCCATTTACCAATAAAGCCTTCAACAAATCTGAACGTGGGGATGAAATCCCAAATTCATCAGTTAAGAACTGNCGCGCTAATAGTGCATTCCCNGCTGCAACAGGTGTAGCCATAGAAGTTCCATCCATCTGTTGNTATAGAGGAGTTGTTCCATCCGAATGTCTCGCTGATGAACATGATGAACCCATTGGATACTGTGCTTCTTGGGCTCTTGCAGAACAAATCTGAACACCAGGGGAAACCAAATCTGGTTTNATTCTTCCATCTAAGGTGGGNCCAATTGATGAAAAACNTGGCACTTGCCCNGCAGGTGCTGTNCCTGGCCTTCCACTAGTAGACGCACCAATTGTGAGTACATTCTTTGCAGTAGATGGTGGGCTAATTGTTCCAGAACCAGAATTTCCNTCATTCCCTGCTGCGAAGAGAACTAAAAAATCACCATATTGGTCTNCAAAAGAATCAGCAGAACGCGAATCAGAATTATATTGCCCACCTAAATTTTCAGAACCCCAGGAATTTGTCTGTACCCTCGCATTTTGTTGCCATGAATGTCTAAACATATCGAATAACGAACCATACCTAGCTAAAGCACCNGTTTGATCATATTCTANTTGATAGAAATGGAATGTTGCATTTGGAGCCATTCCACGGGCATTACTGTCNCCTGANCCATCTCCCAATAAAGATGCAGATACATGAGTTCCGTGTCCACTGTGCATATCTGCTGCGGAATTATCTGGNCCGTATTGATTGTACACTGCGCGAATTCGCCCAGTAAAATCNCCATGATCTTGATCTAANCCACTATCGGAAACTGCCACTACCTGNCCTTGACCAGTTAATGATGGATTATGATTAGAGATTACATCATCAATATTGGTAACAGAACGAGCNTATACATTCTCCAAAATTAGGTTTGGCGANGGTTCAATGAACAATACATCNCCTGTGTANGCNAACTCAATCAGTTGATTAGAAGGGATTCCTTCAACTTGGCAAAGCCATTGATCNCAACGAACNACCTCTGCACCCATCAAATGCANCCTAGACTCTAGTAAAATCAATTGATNATNATCNAGATCGGGNGCAGGTANTACGTTAACGTCTACAATTCCAATNGAAGGNAANAGAGGAGATANTCTCCAGCCAGGATGCTGACTACCAAACCAACGAATGCCTTCATTTGACGCAATAGATGAGATTGCTGCATCTAATTGAGACGGTTCAGTTGGCAGCCTCACCAANAATGCATCATCTGGAATTACATCAAGAATAGAATATCCTTGAACGTCAAACCAATTTTCTAAATCAGTACGNTCAGCATCNACATCTTGAACGATTAACATNCCCGTTCNAATAACATCGAGATCATCATGGAATCCTNCAGAAAAAAGAGGAGTAGTCAACAGAGGATCAAAAGAACCAGTAACCGGATGAAGAAGGCCACTAGTNGGACNTAATGNAGANGNTTCNAAAATTGGATGNGCNCCTAAAATCCAATTTTCTGATGCTTGTTCAGANGTCCAAAAATCGNCTTCATCTTCCATTTTNATATCATTTTCATGTATCAATGGAATCAATGGAATAAGNAGNAGAAAAACAAGAAAAAGGCTCCAACCCCGAACTTGCATACGCATCGATGTAACGCTCTCCCTTTTCATGGTTGCAGGAAAATGTGNCGAATTNCTCACAAACCNTAGTATGCAGATATTGCTGCATCAGTCATGGCAACACTTGCTTTCCAATCNTCTTCAGTGCCCATTAATGCACGNATGCAGTCAACATTCTCAGGGATTACATCACTTTCTTGATGNATNGCCTGGAAATAATACAAACGNTCTCCTTGAAGACTAATTCCATCTTCCCAAACAAATATTTCGTGAAGGTCGCCCCATTTCCTTCCAATGTCTCGTGCCATTTCCATTACCTCTGCTGTAGTGGTAATCCNATTACTANCACCACTCATCACAATTACTCGTGGCGTTTCTTTCCACATCTTAACAATTGATTCAGTGGTAAGNCCATGACCNGANGGAAGATCTGCTACAATAGCATGNACATGCA
This sequence comes from Methanobacteriota archaeon, assembly GCA_002718215.1. Classification (GTDB taxonomy): domain Archaea; phylum Thermoplasmatota; class Poseidoniia; order Poseidoniales; family Thalassarchaeaceae; genus MGIIb-N2. The sequence goes on along the minus strand of PBDV01000007.1, from coordinate 54,396 downwards.
TTATTGTAGTAGGTACAGCTACTGCCAAGGAATTAATCTCAATTTCCGGTTTGACGGTCATAACATCTGGTCCATGGTGACTAGGTACCTTTAGAACTGGAGCAATCGCGTTGATTGGTCCTTTCTTAGAATCCCCAGGATCTGCAGCACGACGAATCATAGTACATTCTACCTTTAGTGAGCCACAATGTTCGAAAAGAGGAACAAGAGTACGAGATAAGCCAGTAGTATTGCACGAAACGACTCGAGTTCCGTCTGCTCCAATATTTTCCTTGTGATTTGCACTAGAGGTATATGATTGACCGGTGAGAGCATGTTTCTCCCCCCCTTGGAAAATATATTTGATGCCCGCATTTTTGTACTTCTCAAGATTTTCAGCACCTAATTTTCCAGGAGAACAATCTACAACAACATCAGCGACAGAAAGTAAATCAGACAAGCCGCCCGAACATACATAACCGGCCTTTGCAAATGCATCAACCTTGGACGGATCATCAAATGTACAATAAAGTGGGAACCCTTTCTTTACGGCTAAATCACAACCGAATGATGGCCCAGTCTTGGTAACTCCTACGATTTCCATGTCAATTTGTGCATCTACTGCATCCGCTACTCTCTTCCCTATTGTTCCAAATCCATTGATGGCCACCTTGATGGTCATATGCCCCTCTCCGGGTGGGGTTCATCTGCGGGACATCTATCAACCATTCCAAGGCTTTTCGAAGCGAAGGGGTCAAGGACGGCCTTGTACGAGCACTGCCAATGGAGTCGCGAGCAGACATCACTCAGAAGAGCATTCGACTCACTCGAGATGTAGCCAAAATGCTTGACCAGGCCATTCAACTTGATAGAGCACTCAAGATTGGTTGGGGAAGAGATGGTGATGAACGGCCAAAGAAAGGCGAAACCGGAGTGATGACTCACCTCCCAGCTAAACTCAAAATGCGTTTACTTGGCGAACTTGGAGATTTAGTAGGAAGTGCGAATCTAGGAGCACTTCTACAAATTGAAGGAAAAACAGGAGACATGGCCGCCGCTTTCCAAAAAGATGGAAAGACCATTATTGAGAAAGGGACAGGAGATAGAGTTGCTCTTGGAATGACTGGTGGAACCGTTATCGTAAGAGATGATGCAGGAAGTGAAGCTGGAGAATCCATGACAGATGGGTTACTAATCATTAGAGGGATGGTAGGAGATAAAATCGGAGCAGGGATGATTGACGGTACTATTGTTGCTCTATCTAATGTTGAAAGTGATGCCGGGGCTGGAATGATCGGCGGAAGAATCGTCGTAGACGGTAGGGTACGTTCTGTAGGAGAAGGAGCACAAAGTAGGGATATCGAAGCGGATGAATTAGTTGAACTAAATGACCTACTGGAACCACATGGATTCAAACTTACAATGGATGCTACTGTAATAGAAGCAGATTCTGAAGAACATGTTGGTGCAGAGCCCCCTGAGATTTCATCAAAAGGAAAGTTCGAAGGATTACGTCTTTGCCCACACGGAACACCTCTAGCACCTTCATCTGTGGTCGAATTAGCTAGTGAAATTAAGATGCCGGGGGTAGCATCAGGTGTTAATTTGAGAAATATTTGGATGCCAACGATTGAGAAGGGACCATCAAAAGCGGGTTCTGCATTAGAAGGGCAGCCATGTCTGGTTGATGCCTCACCTAGAGAGAATGATTTTCTACGAATTCATGAAGGTAACTTCCTCGCACTAAGAACTGAATTGTCTAATGCAGGTGGTGCTGTAATTGACATCCCATCATTTCCATCGCTAAATGAATCAGGAGTTCATGCCATGGCTGCGATTGCTATTGGTTTCCTTCCAGTCGATTCCCCAGTCCTCCTAATGGATGATGTTGATCAAATCGATAGATTACTACGAATGGTAGGTGAGTTAGGGTTAGCAGGTGCAATTGTAGACGTACGAACTATTGGAGCCGCTCCTGCAATTTCTGCATTACCAACAGTAGGCATGGCACGTTCAAAGCAGCAAGGGAGCATGAGTGTGTTACTCAAGACTGATTGGACCCCTAGTCCATCAGAAGCATTGATGACTATTGCCGCAGGACTGAATGGGATTGTGGCTGAAGCATTCATCGGGGACGAAAGTCCACCTGCAGGCGTAAAGAAAATTGCAACAGAACTTGATGGAAAACTCTCGTCGATGGAAGACAGGGCACGGGGATGGATGCAATCAATGGGAGTATCTTCTACCAATTTACTGCAAAGACATCACCTGAGGGCCACAACTAATGAGGCAGCAACACTAAGTGGATTACGACTTGACGGAAGACGACAACCGCTGCCCATGTGGTCTCGCCGATAAACGAAGAGGTCAAACATAGAAACTGCTGCGAACAGGTAGGGATTGAGATGCCAACAGTGAAGTATGGTCATGATTCAATTCGTAACCTCCTCTCTAATTATGGTATAGATTATGACCCAATCTTGTGGGAAGCGAAACTCTCCGATATTGGATGCGTTGTTGAAGAAGCAGATGATGAGGGAATAGAAATCGAAGTTTTTCCGGATCGTTCAGACCTCCTATCAGTTGAAACAATGACTCGTGCAGCCCGAGCTTTCCTTTATTCTGATATCACCTCACCTCAACTAAAAGTAGAACCGGGCACAATAGAGATGGATGTTGATGAATCTCTATCTACAATTAGACCAGTAATATTAGGAGCTATTGTTAGAAATGTAAATACTGGAAATACAGACGAAGAAAGGAATGAATTCATTCAATCTTTAATGGATCATCAGGAAAAATTGCATCTTACTTTGGGTCGAAAAAGAAGACTTGCATCAATTGGAGTGCATGATTTATCTACACTTGCACCTCCATTTAAGGTGAAAGCAGTTGATAGAAAACATCGGTTTACCCCTCTTGCTATGGACACAGACATGAGCATACAAGAAATTCTTGATTCTCATCCAAAAGGAACAGAATACGCTCACCTTCTTGAGGGAATGGAATTTGTCCCCGTAATCGAAGATGCAGTAGGAAGAGTTCTTTCATTTCCACCAATAATCAACGGTAGCCATACCACTGTTACAGAGAAAACTACAGATTTCATGATTGACGTGACTGGATGGGATGAGAGAGCATGCGAGGCATCTATGCTCTTAGTTTGCCTCTCTCTTGCTGAAAGAGGAGGAGAGGTAGAGAGTATGAAAATAAATTCTGCGAATGGAAATGACCTAATTGTTCCAAATGGCCNGGCACGAACACACATTCTTCCTGAACGCCTATTGGAACGCATATTGGGTGGCAAAATAGAGTCAGATGTGATTAGGTCAGCATTAGAAAGAATGGGAGGGAGGTTAGTNGAAACTAGAACTGCAACTGATGGNCCTAGAAAATCAAGCCGTTGGGCAGATGCATCNGTGGGNGAAAAAATACACGTAATCGANATGCCGAGATGGCGATTTGACATCCTCCACCCAATCGATTTGGTTGAAGAGATTGCTACTGGAATCGGTTACGAATCATTAGGNGAGTCATATTCATCTCTAGCTCTTGAAGGAGTACCACTTCCACGTGCGACATTGATCCGAAGAATAAACGAAAGTCTATCTTCCCAAGGAATCCAACAAGTACAAAGTTTGACATTATCAAATGATGAAATTCAATTTGAAAGAATGCGCTGGAAACCTCTTAATCAAGTTACAAGAATTGCNAATCCAATCACGATAGANCATACTATTCTTCGTCAAAATATCTTNCCATCTCTNATGGAACTACTTGCTGCAAATAGACACCATGAACTTCCTCAACGTGTNCAGGAATGNGGCGAAGTAGTTAGAGANCANCACAATGCTTGGAGAGTNGCATGGGCATGCGCTGAAACAAATGCNGGATTTACTGCTGCNAAGGGGATTGCACAAGCACTTGCTCGAGATTTAGGCGCTAGAGATGANATTTCATTTTCCCCAATAGANGACAACGANGGACCGTGGATTCCAGGNCGTGGTGCTAAAATCCTAATTGGAGAAATTGAATTAGGCTCATTTGGAGAAATTGACCCATTCGTTAGTGAAAAATTTGGATTNAAGGTACCAATTCATGCAGGAGANTTTGANGTTCAGGCCTTAGCAGAAGCAATCCCAGACCCNCTNCTATGATGCACACTATGCACAACGGGTTAAACCTCAAGATATCAGCCAACTAACATGCATGGAGCGAGNATACGNCNNCTCNCCATGTTTTTAGCNNCACTTCTAACGATGAGNATGATGGTTTCACCTTCACCATTGGAAGAGGAAATTNTTGGCCATGTNGACACACAAACAAGTGCACTNACATTNGGTAGTTNATCAGGNTCAAACTTTGTNATTGATCCAGGTGTTGGAACAAATATTCTTGTNAATATCACNAACAATGCTTCNATAACAGATAACGCCAATGTATCAATCATCTCTTCTTCGGGATGGAATATTGTTTGGGCTAGAAATTCAGTACCCTCTATAGGAGANGANATAGAAATCAATTCAAATGAATTGGTTTGGATTCAATTTNGAGTNGATGTTCCATTTGTAGAAAATGGNGCACCTNTAGCNGGGAGTAAACANCCAATTTCNGTAAGAGCNANAAGTGAAATNGANGGATTAGAATCATATTGGAACTTTACAATTGAAGTTACTGAAGTNGCAGGGATTTCAATCGATTCTCATGATGAAATCGCAAACATCGAACCTGGGNAGAAAATCCTTCTTCCCGTCTCATTACGAAATACNGGAAACTATCAATCAAATCTTGTAATTCNAGTNCAANCAATGTTAGATTCGGGGCTACCTGTTGAAGGACAAATCCCTTCTCAATCNTTTNTTCATNACGGGTGGNNNGTNNGCACATTTGACCTATACAAAATTGAAAATTTAGGCGCCAATGAATCAGGGACAGTACTAATCGAATATGCTGCACCATACAGAGCATCAGATGAAATTAAAGTTAGAATAAGCGCATATAATGAAAATGAACCATTCGACATACATAGAGTAAATCAAACTGTAAANATTGAGCGTACTAGAGGGGTATCAATCGAATTCGATGACTCAAATATATGNCGAACCATTTCNCCACAAACCAACAATAATTCAGAAACCTGTCATCAGAATCTCGCAATCACCAATACAGGAAATTTTGAGGACGAATTTGTTTTGCAAGTCCTATCAAATCCAATCTGGTCAACAGTTGAATTAGGAACAACAATGATCTCTTTGGATAAGGGNGAAACTGCAAACGGGATAGATGTTGAAATCGGNATATTGNACGATACTACGGCAAGAAAAACTGGAGAAGTTACAATTGGGGCATTTATTTCAGGTGAGCTCATTGTAATCGAAAAACACGAAATAATTGTCGATTCGGTTATCGATTGGNAGATAGAATCGANGAATACAACNGTTGAAAATGAAAATCTAACATTAACATTAACATTCGAAAATACTGGAAATGATCTTGATGGNATAATGGTATCTTTAGACATGGATGTAACTTCAAATTTCGGATTAATCCCTCCAGAAAATGCGATTACAGATTATTCATCGGAGAATATTCGTTTCTTTGAACTGAGAGATATNGAGCCTGGTCAATCCATTTCTTTCAGNGCATTTGCAACAACTCCCCGNGGTTTAGAAATGAACGGAACTGCACAATTGGAGGTAATGGTTCAAAGTATTCGACAACCAGATCTNAATTTCTCTTGCATAGAAGATATAGATTATCTTGGTGAAAATTATAGAGAAATTGAATCCGANGAAGTACCTAGTGTATATTCAGANCTAATCAGTAAAGGANTCAATTTTCTTNCAGAATGGAATGGTTTAGTACTTACAGTAATCGTAGTTGCAGTTGGCTCCATCTTGTTGAACAGAGCCCTCATAAAAAGAGAAGAAGATATGAAACGTCACCGNGCGAAATTAACCCCTTCTCCTCCTAGAGAAAGCGTGGGGGATTGGACTNAGAAATTTGAAGAAAAAAATAAAACAAATACAGTAGAGATTGAATCAGAAATTGTTNACGCTGCAACATTTGTGCTTGACCATCATTCTAGAGAAGCAGATTTGAAAGAGGCANACTCACTAGCCTTTGATTTGATNGAGAAAAAAGAAATACCTACNCTNGGTGAAGCACTAATGCCAAAAAAAGATGCGAATAAGGAAAAAACTGTGAAAACNGCAGATATCGTNCCCAGTAAAACCATAGGAAAAGTAACTGATTCGACTGATTCGACCGATACCGATTTTGACCTAGACCTATGAAAAGGGCCATGATTCTGGGAGTTGATGAGGCAGGCAGAGGGCCAGTAATTGGTCCAATTGTTGTTGCTGCACTTGGGATTCCAGAATCNGAAATTAGTGAATTAAGAGACATGGGNGTNAATGATTCCAAGGTACTTTCTCCATCAAAGAGAACGGAAATAAGAAACAAAATANTGCAACGTGACGGATGGGAACACCATATTATTTCATTTTCTGCNGAACAAATNGATCGTGCNATGGAGCACGAAAATCTCAATTTAATCGAAGTTCGTTTATTCGCACAAGCGATTGAAGGAATTGGCTCACATAAAGTATCCAAATTGGTTTTAGATGCATGCGATGTAGATGAAGCGAGATTTGGAAGAAATGTNACAACTAAACTTCAAAAATTTTCTAGAGATTCAGAATTAATTTCNGAACATAAAGCCGATTCACGACATCTGATTGTGGGCGCAGCATCAATTCTTGCTAAAGTTCATCGNGATTTAGAAGTCGAGAGAATTGCTACNGAATGTGGGCTAGACATTGGCTCNGGNTACCCATCAGATCCCAAAACAAAAGCNAGCCTTGCNACACTCATAGCTGGNAAAACACCTCATACAGAACTAAGATGGTCNTGGGCAACGGTNAAGAATGGATGGAANGAGNNGGGAAAAGGCGANGTACCTCTTCGNCCTCGAAATACCGAAATTAGCAGCGGACAGACATCTTTNGACGGTTGGTAATCGGCAATTGTAAGAGTAAACACTTCCCGCAAGGGACCGAAGGTCATGTCCAANCCAGTTGATCAACCNGAAATTGTGAAAGCAATTCGGACTTTTGCTCTTCAAAATGCTCTGGAATACGAAGGAGCAGGAGAAATGAAATCTGTTCTCGGGAGAATATTTGGNGCTCATCCAGATCTCAAACCNCATGCTAGAGAATTNGTGTCTAGAATTCAACCNGCAGTCGAAGAAGCAAACATGATTGCTANAACNAAAGGATTAGANCACGTNCGAAATCTACTATCTGAAGAAGCGCCGGAAGCACTGGAAAAAAGAGTAAAAGAGNGAAGAGANGGGCTCAAACCATTAGAAACAAANGNANAGGTAGTGCTACGATTTGCACCTAATCCGAATGGNCCGATGACNCTAGGCCATAGTAGAGGCGTGGTCATCAATAGTGAATATGCTTCAATGCACGAAGGTGAAGTGATNCTACGGTTTGACGATACAGATACAAAACGAAAGCCNCCCGAAATGTGGGCATACNANCAGATTNAAGATGAATTTGAATGGCTTACTGGANGCAAACCAGATCGAATTGTNATTGCATCAGACNGAATGCCAGTNTACCTTGAACATGCAAAAGAGGATATTGTNAATGGGAATGCGTATGTNTGNACATGTCCTGCAGATGAATTCAAAATCAAAAGNGATTCAAAAGAGCCCTGCGANTGNAGAGANAAAGAGTCAANAGAACATGAAAAACGATGGGANAAGATGAATGATTTTAACGGCGGATGGAATGATGGAGCGGCTGTAGTTCGAATAAAAACCGACTTAAATTTACCAAATCCTGCTCTACGTGATTGGCCCGCATTGAGAATCCAAACAACCGCACACCCACGTGTTGATTCAACATATCGAGTATGGCCCCTATTGGATTATCAATCTGCAATTGAAGATTTTCTTCAAGGAGTAACTCACATCATTAGAGGGAAGGATTTGATGGATTCGACTCGTAAACAGACGTTGCTCTATTCTGCAAGAGGTTGGAAATATCCTGAAACTTTGTACTGGGGCCGAGTAAAGGTGCATGAGTTTGGTGGATTTTCAACAAGTGGAATGAAGGCAGAAATTAATTTAGGGAAATATTCGGGTTGGGATGATCCTCGTTTACCAACATTGGCAGCGTTAAAATCTCGAGGATTTTCCCCCGAAGCATTACGAGCATTTTGGCTTGAATTGGGTTTGACGCAAAAGGATATTTCCGTTTCAATGCAAAGTATCGAATCGCATAACTCAAAAACAATTGATAGTTCCACTCCACGAGCTTCTTTTGTTAGCAATAATCACACGTCTTTTGATTTATTATTAGAACAACAATGGCCAGAAAATGAACTCAAAATACCTCGTCATCCAGACAATGAGGATATGGGTCACAGAATCTGGCCGGCTCCATTAGAAGGAGACAAAATATTAATTCAAACAGAGGACGTTGAAAATGAATTCCGGCTGAAAGAGTTCGCGAATGTATGTATAAGCGTTAATTCACTTAAAACAGATGGATTTGAAAGAGTCGACCGACGACCAATTGTACATTGGTTGCTCGAACATCATTCTATTCCTGCATCGCTATACATACCTGAAGGAGACGAGATAACTAATCAAAAGGGTATGATCGAATATGGAGAATATTCAGTTGGAGATATTCTGCAATTAGAACGAGTAGGATTTGCTAGGATTACTGAAATATCTAACAATACAGGTATCAAACTTGTCTATCTTCATGAATAATTTATGGCGTGGGATTCAAAGGCTAATTATGGGTGGAAACAACATGGGGCGTGCCAACGTAGTCGTAGTTGTGCTTTTGTTGACCATCATACCGTTTTTACCTTTACAAGAAGTATCAGCAAATCAATCAATAGTGAATCCAGGACCTATAGAACACACATTATTCTTCATAGGAGAAGCAGATAGTACAAATTCTGGTTCTATGACTCCTTCGCAAAGTTCACTAAACAATTTGATCGAAACTGAGGTGGCCAACGAAGCATCAGCAGGACGAGTTAAATTATATTCATTCGAGACTTCAATCGCAAGTAACGGAATAATTCCTGAAGGAACATGGACTCATAGGTTGAATTACCGAGTAGAAGGTGGTTCTACTGCAGCCGCTAATTGGACTGTCGAAACTCAGATTGCTGGGGAAACATTTTCCGAAACACAATTCTCAGTAGCAGGTCGCGGACCAACCTTCGAGATGGATGTCGAAATTGATGAATTAGTCGTAAATCAAGGTGAACAGATAATTGTATCATTTTATCTCGAAAATGGAGTTATTTGGTCATCTCCAGATGATAATTCCAAAATGTTCGTTAGTTGGGGTGGCCCAGAATCTACTGCTGGAATTGTGGTAGATGCACCGCTATTAGAAATAGGAATGATGGAACCTAATGTAGATGGAAACGAGGTTTTCTTCCCAATTCAATTCTATTCCTCTTTTGCAAATGAATTGGCAAAAAGTGAGGATATGATTGCTAAAATAAATGGAAATACCATTCAAGGAGACCCATATATTAGTACTATTTCTAATGGGGTAGAGGTAGTATATGTTTGGGATGCTGAAGGATATCTATCAGGTGACTACAGCCTAAACTTAACTATTCAACCTCAAGATGGAGTCGACATTCAAGTAGCTATTACTCACAATTTATCTTTAGACGGGAATTCTGGAAGTGGAGATGGATGGTATCCATCTAACGAGCCCGTAAGAACGGGAGGTAGCAGCATACATGTTCAAATTGAGGTAAATCAAGTAAATGAACGACTAGAAAGAACTAGTACATTGGAAATAGAAGGAGCCGTAGCAACCTGGTTACGTTGGGGCCTAGATAATATCGGAAACGAGAGTTTGGATTCTACATCATGGTGGAGAGAATTGAGTAGTTCTGGTGGAATAATTGGGGCTGATGGGCTTAACAATAGACAAGTGGATGATGCAGAATTAGAACTCCTAATCAATCATCTAACAAGTGGCGGTAGGGATTTAGCCGATTTTCTTGATCGTGGCCTTGCATTGGAATCAAAAGCAATTTTAGGAGGTGACCCATTTGATCTTGAAGGTGCTTTAGACATCCAAATTGATTTACAAGATAAGATTTCATTTGGCCCTGAACCAATTTCAATTAAGATACGTTCAAGCACAGTTCTAGAACCTGGTAGTTTTGTATTTATTGAATCATTTGTGCGTTCTCAGTCCAAAACATATTGGACAGAAGTAAGCCTTGATGCATCACTCTCAACAAATCCATTACAAGGTATCTCAAATGTTTATTCCGAAGAAATAGATGTAAATCATCTCAGACTTGGTATCGCTGAAAATGTTAGAGTTTCATTTACATCAGATGAAAGAATGGATGACTTCCGAGTTACAATTACACCTGCCACATCATTTATTGATGGGCCATTAACAGGGATTTTTCTCGTTTTTATTATCATGCTGTTGAGTGGAACAGTTTCAATTAGAGGTACAAGAAATCGCTCAAGAGCGCCTTCGATTTTCTGGCTACTATTATCCACGGTCATTCTATTCATACTCTATATCATCGGAATTAGAATGAGTATTGTATTGGGCGCAGGAATAGGATCATTTGCAATGGCATTGATTATCATTTTCATATCACCGAAGCATAGAATCGATGGTTTGGATGATATCCCCGATAAGAAAATACCCGTCATTGATTGTCCAATATGTAAGCAAACAAACCCTATTCCATCGGACGAAAGACCTCTGCGCCTCCCTTGTGGAGGATGTGGGCGAATTCTATTGATAGAGTAATTATTCAAATCGTCCCTGGCGGACTAATCCATCAACAGCTCTACTTGCGAACAACCGGATTTGATCGCTTTTATTCCACTCTTCACTAAGATCATGCAATTGTGAGGCAAGGTCACGAGACCAATCAGAAGCAAGAATACGGTGCCAACCTAATTCCTCTATTCGAGGAGTTGAAGGTAGGTCTAGTTTGATAAGAGGCAACAGATAACTTGAGAGTGATCTAGCGCGATCTTCTAAACTCATCTTCCCCCAACCAAGTGAAAGGCCTTCTAACAGAAATGGATCTAATCCTGGCAACATATCAACTGAAGGATCAGGAACCTCAGGTAACGGCAGAACTCGAATAATTTCCTTTTCTTCTAGATAATCTCGCATGATTGTAAAGACAGGGTCATATGCCTGATCTAATGCATCATGTAGCCAATTACCAGCAACTGAAAACGGAATTAATCTACAACTCCTAGTACCATTAGGAGATATTTCTTCCATCAACGATGCTGCCAATGCTACAGGAGAAAGTCTCCCGTGTCTACCATCACCTCGATGGCCATCTAACGCATGAACAGTTGTTGGATTAATGACCAAGGTTGAAGCATTCTCATCCCAAATTGTGTCTGCATCATGATTGTCTACAATATCGATGAAGATTCCACCTCCATCTCTAGATGAAGGTGAAAATCGGCGGCTATAGGGTCGACCAAGGTCTACCAACGCAGACTCAATCAATGCAAGCGAGATACATCCAGTAATTGTTAGGGGAGCGCGTAATGTAATTGATTCACCTGGATTCTTGAGAATATACGAAGCAGCAGAACGAATTGACGGGGCTGGAACGGAGAATGGACTCAAATCCACAAGGCCCGACATGAATCTAAGTCAGCATGGAGGTTCAAGACCCCTGCGATTGGAATCAGTTCACAGCAAGGCGCAATTGATCACGTTTGTATGTCCATTCCGAATCCAACGCTCCAGTACCCTTGAGGTATCTAGCGAGTCGACGGATTCTAGACTCCACCAATTCGAGTTGGCGACGATTATGAAGATCCTTACGATTTGTGTTCAGATGATCCAACATTCGTAATGCCTTTCTCATTAAATTCATTAAATCCTCAGGAATCTCTGGTGAAATTTCATTCCTTGCTAAAACCTGACCAACACGTTCGCCTAGAACCAACCTTACATTTGGAACTGCATGTTGGTCTCGTAGAATTAGTCCAATCTCAGCAGCAGTATGGCCCTTTCGAGAGAGATCAAGAATAGTCTCCTCAACGGCAGACTTGTCGGTATTGGACCAGTCAGGTGCTGCATCGACAAACGGGCGATTGGACCCACTTTTGCCTCGTCCTGATGCATGCATACGGCCCATTTGTACCACTCCTCGCAGCGCTGCGACTTCCTTCCCCTCTTTAACCGCTCCGACAATGGAAAAAACGGATTACCCAATTCTATGGTGAGATCTAGCGACTCTACCTGGGGAACCTTGCCATTCCCAAAATGGAGCAACTGCTCTTGCAGAACCGATTAAAATATTATCTTGCATAACGAGTAAATCATCGCCTTCTCGAATCCCATCAGGATATGATTCTAGAATTGAAACAAAAACATCGCCCTTCCAATTAACTTCTGATTTAAGATGAATTCGAGGCAGAACATTACCATCATCTAAAATCGACAGGCAGGCTTTCGAAAAGGCAAAACGGCCAGATTTTGGGTGCCATTGAGCAATTTGTACCCCTTCCTTTTCGATTCTCCAACGGGGTGGCCGGCCTTCGATTCGTACATCGTTCAACCAATAATCTGAACCATAGAGGAATCGTGATGTTGAACGATACATCTCTAATCGATGACGATGGCCTTTGGGTCCCTTCAAGCCTAGTTTTTTTACTGATTCAGTAATTGTTGATTCAAGACAATTTAGTGCATCTTCAGAACCAGCTCGCAACCCATTCCTTGTATCTATAATCTCTACATCGTCCGATATTTCCAATAATTCTATTCCTGAATGATTGATGACGATTTTGTACCCTACTCGACTAACCAAATCATGCAACATTTCGTGTATCATGCTAATTTCATCTGCATCCCAATCTCCAGTTACGGGAATATCATAATGAGCAGCAGGCCAAAGATCCTCTAAGGAACGAGGGACTAAGCCCAAAGGAGACGTCACCATCACTTCATCAACGCAAGTAAATGGAATATGTCTTGAAAATCTCCTGTGACTTTGAGATTGACGGTATGGCTTTCTCTCACTACAAGGAAGTAAAAGTAATACTGAACTGCAATGTTTTGGTGGAGTATAATCGTTAGACACACGATGTTTCCAATCGTATACTAACGGGTCTTGACGAGAAGAACTTGAATTAAATTGGAAGCGCCGAGTTTCCGGAACATGCCGAGCAAGAGGGGCATTTCGAGATTTAAGCAGTGAATCATGTCTTCGGAGATGTTCTACACTCCGTGGACTATTTATTGCCTGAGATTCAACAAGTTCTCGTAAGTTTCCAGTTCGAATAGATGAGCGAACAAAATGCAATGAATCCTGCCAATCTCGAATCCAATCATTAGCATCTTCTCCATTTTCCAATGGCCTCGGTCCATGCATAGTCAATCTTTGCCCATTTACTGCAGCAGTTCGTGAACGGGCACAATCAAACAAATCCACTCCGAACCAACTCAACAATGCAACATTGTCTGGCCCAGCTATTCCAGGAGTCCAAACCAATGCCGCCGGAAATCGTTCACGAATCGTAATCAATGCCTGAACAAAAAGTTCGCCAGAAGAAACCAGTTGGGGCGCGTCCACCAATACTACAACATCAGGAGCTAACTCTGTATCCATCAATCTAGGATCGTGATTTAGAGTCTGCCATGAGACAATCATTAGAGAACTATCACCACCAAGTTCACCCGAATCAGCATCGCTCAATGTAGGTGGAAGATGTTGACCTTCGGACGCATCCCAACTCATCAATGATGTTGAAGATACATCCATCTCAGGAATCAAAGAATGAAGCGAAAGAATAGCAGGTGATTTGGAACCGTCTCTAGTAAATGAAAACGGAGCCAGCAACTCATCTAAGGGTGGATCACCTTCAATTCGGACAAGACAGGGAGTGTATGCTGATGGCCCTCTTCTGTCCCCTAAACCGATAATGCGAGCATGTCGATTTCGGGCAACAACGGTTCGGCCGAGCGCACCCATGTATGGAAGGAGTGACCAAGCCGGCTTGAATGATTCTAAAAGCCAGTCAGATGACAGCACAGTATGGGGCTGCACCGNGGATTCACTAGNGCAGNCGGAATTACTCTAATCATCATCATTTCAATAACCTCGATATCNACNGTAANTGCAGATAATNTGAACCTTNCAGATGCNGANAAAATAANGNCTCAGGAAACCAATGANGGATTGGCNTGGATNGGNNTAACATGTGAAAAAACAAACCAAGACTGTTTAGAACTTAACATAACAATTGTTTGGCCNAATGGAAGTGTNGAAGANATATCTTCTTCNCAAACTCAGNNNATTNTTCGGAATATAACTGCTGGAACTATTGCAATCTATGCTGAAGGAGGNCANAGNTGTGGNCANTGTACNGCAACAAACTGGGAACTCAGAGAAGATTGGAGAATGAAGTTATTTTTGCCAGGTATCGACTCATACGAAATTACAGATCATCCTGAGCATTCTGGGAGTCAAGACGTTTTGAGTCTGAGTCTGAACAGTGTTAATTGGCACAGAACAACAAGTACTGGCAGCTTATCAGGAAGTGACACNGATGTCCTTCATATACCAGGAAGTGAAGGCGACATCCTGCAGTTCTATTACATAGACTCTCGATATCCATTAACATGGGATATCATCGATACAAGTGGACAAGTTCCAATTTTGATTGAGACATTGGATGAATCAAATAATCCAGATTTTAGTGAACATTGGATTGGAAATTCTCTAATCGAAATACCTTCNAATGAAGGAGTGTACCTAAAAATTCATTCAAATAATGAGGAAGATGAAAATCTGTATCATTTCAGCTTCAATGTTTGGTCCGACTTAGAAGAACCTATTCACAACCCAGATTCCGCAAGTACACAGCGTCTTGATGGATTTGTAATTCCAAATTACGGAATTGATGGAACCATTGGCCCGATGGATAATGAAGGCGATTTCTGGGATCTAATTGTAGGGCCGGGATCACCTATAGAAATTGAAATTCAGGTTAGTGATTTGATTGAATTACGCTATATTGAGAATGGTGAAATGGTTGAATTACAGCAGTCATCNGGAACAATTCGAATCGAAAATGTAGGCGAAACGAACACTACCCTAAGGATACATATTCGTGCAGAGAATGTGGTTCGTTATTCGTTTTCGCACCATATTGATGCTGAATCAGATGGTGAAACTCTTGGAGATGCACCTGATACAATTATTCCATTTCCTACCGGAACTGAGCCACCTTCTGCCTACCCNGGCTTAGCAAGTTTTTCATGTTCAGTTGGTGAGATTCGTGGCATTTCATTAGAGTGCAACGGATTCCTCAGTCATTCCGAAGATATTGACTACTGGTTCTTTGAAGTAACAGAATTGAATGGGTCAATCGCACATCTAATTCCTGCTACTGATTCTGATGATTGTTGCCTAATGGAAATAATTCCATTGCCTCACAATATTGACCTAGACAATCAAACGGGATATGAAACATATCAATTGGAAAAAGGATTGCATGCAATTCGAATATCTAACGACCCAAATCGTACTTCTTTCACAATTCCTACCTCATATTCATTCAGAGTAGAATTACAAGAGATTGATGAACCAATNTACGTTGACCGTTCAGGAGAATTCACGACGTTCTATATTGTTGTAGGNTTGNTATTNCTTTCTCCACTTTTACCCATTGCTTACTGGCAGTGGAAAGATAGAGATATTATTCGAGTTGAGAAACACGAANGGTTNCGATTGGTCCGTCTNAGAGAACGNNTAAGCGGAATCGGACTTGATTCACAAGCAGACGAAGATATTGATGCTGCCCTATCTTCACTAGGTGATGCAGAGTGGGATGCACTAATTCAGGAATGGGGGAAACCAGATGTTCGCCATTCAACCGAGGATTTAGATCTTGCAGCATGGAGGCTAGAAATGGATTCACACCTTTGGCCTACACTACTAATTGGTATTCGACCAAAGGTAGATTGGGAACATGCAGGAATTAGATTGTCTGCAACAATGGGCGAACGAATATCNATCGAAGGAGTTCATCCAAGCCATCTCCATTTTGAAGATGAAATAGTTCTTGATAAGTTGNAATCACAAAATCTACACTTTATCAGNGTTCAACATGCTCACAGCTCATCTAAATTGGATGTAGTGGTAACCGGAACAGTAGAGGGAGTACCAATGGCTGCTATGCCATCTAAGGCATTGAATCATTCAGAGGAATAACTAATCAATACCACTACGGCGATTNCGAGCTTCCTTACGTATNNAATCTTCAATCTCATGATTGGCNATATCTATTGATTCACTCAANTCTTCCAATGAAGAAAGTAATTCTTTGGATGGTTTCTGAGGCATATGNAGTTTAAGCAAAATTGTAACATCNCCTCTNCCNCGNCCTCTTGTCCNAGNGATACCTCGACCACGNATGTCAATTGTATCTCCTGGTTTGGAACCAGGAGGNATGTCAATGAACAATGGTTTACCATCCAAATGAGNTATCTCAAATCNNCGACCTTTCAGTANATCGTTAAAACCTACAGGAAATGCCATCAATAAATCNGAATCAGANCGNTCNAACCAGTCATGATCATCGATAGAAATCTCNATGTAAAGATGGCCTGCAGGACCTGAACGNCCNGGTGTGGGTTCNCCTTGCCCTTGCATTCGTAGACGNGTNCCNNCNGATACTCCNGGAGGAACNGCGAATCTGATNGTTCTCTCCTTATTCACNCGNCCATCTCCTCGNCATGATGAGCAAGGATCNGTTACAACTCTTCCAGTNCCTGCACAATTGGGNCAATCNGAAACTGATTCNTGAAGAAANGGNCCTATTCTCTGTGTCTGAGTAATTCTTCCTCTNCCATCACATGTGCTACAGGNANTTACNCCTTCATTCGACTTAGCNCCAGTACCCGAACANTCATCGCATTCTACCAATGANCGGANTTCAGTTTCTTCTTCAGAACCATTGAACATATCCTCNAATTTAATTCNATGNCGNACAAGTAAATCATTGCCTCNNCGTTCTCTTCTTCTTCTTGAACCACCACCACCAAAAAATTGNGAGAANACCGATTCAAATCCACTCCCATCAGAAAATAGNTCTTCNAAATTGATGTTTACTCCTTGGAATCCTGAACCAAATGGATTNCCATCNGGNCGATTATGNCCGAAGGTATCATACTGTCTCCTCTGNTCCTTGTTGGAAAGAATTGCATATGCTTCCTGAACTTCCTTGAANAGNGCTTCTGCTTCTTCGTCATCTGGATTCTTATCAGGATGGTATTTTCTAGCCAATGATCTGAATGCTTTCTTNATCTCAGAATCNGAAGCACTCTTAGAGACTCCTAGAATCTCATAATAATCNCGCTTATCCGACATATGGCCCCCTCGACAGTATTCGGTGTTAATGGNTACCTTTGAATCGTTCCCGCACCTACTCAGAGAAAGAACCACACTTNGGNCAATATGATTCANTTGCANNCATAGGANATCNGCATTCNTTACATCGTCTAATCTCAGCCGGAACTGGTTCAGCAGGAGAAGTATCAACAGTTTGTGTAGGAATTATCGATTGTGGAGAAGGATCGTAATCTTCACCTGCTCTNACATAGATTCGNTCAACTGAGGCACTATCGGACGTCACAGAAGGCGAACGTGTCTTGACNGAGGTGTTTTCTTGNGGAGAATTAGATTGAATTCTACTCTGNGCNGCAGATTCTCTTGCTTCAGATAAACGACGCATAGCACCTTGGAATAGNCCTTCTTCCTCTTTATNTCCACCCTCCANCGTAACTCCTTTGACNGATTCNACAGGGCCAGATTTNCCTGTNACTCTCTCTGTATTTCTNGCAACATGCTCCTGTTCAAGGAAAAGTTCAACATTTTCTACATCNGATTCTTCNGCTTTAATCTCTGTAGGNCCACCTTCTCTGTTCAATCCAGAAACAGATCCTNCAAGACGTGCAGCCGCTTTTTTTTGTGAATCTACTGGTCGATCAATTGCNGCNGCACTAAGTCGATTATCNGCTGCTTCTGNACGCAACCAAACACCTCGATCCTCGGCCTTGTAGACCTTTTCTAAACGTTGAATACTCTTCGAACGATGCCATTCCATNTCCTTCACTACTCNAGAACGACGATACAGGATATATCCAAAAAGAATTGAGGAGCCATANTATACGTAAGGAATCCAAAATCTTTCATTGAGTAGAAGGTCAACAGCAGGTGGNCCAAATCNATCCAGTANCAAGAAAATGAAAGGAGGNGATAGAAGAAGAGCTATCGAAGTACCCTGATTCTTTTCCGCCATGAAATTAATNCCCNCCTCTATTGCTTGAATGATTCGTGCNCCTGACTCTCTCGTTAGANGGGGNTTTCANCCCAAGAAAACCAGAAAGCAAACCAATGCTAAATGANGTATGCAACATAACTAATGAAAGAATAACNAAACAAGTTCCTCCAAGAGGAATCTTCCTCCNAAGNTTTCGAGTTGTTAGTTCAGAACNTAACCCAACCAATGCNAAAATCGNAAGATATGAGCCAATCATTGAATATGAAAATTCACGAAGANACATTTCAGAGNATGAAAAAGAAAGNGAATAACNGNTCAATGNTGCAATCAATCCAATCCAGGGAAGAAATTCTCTCAATCTTGCTCTTGAGGGATAGGCACGAAGTTGNCGCATTCTCCAATATCCATATCTAATCCCCATCCCCCATAATCCTCTCAACGTTGTCCTCTTAGACATAGAAACAAAAGAAACATCAGAACGCATGACTGGCGAACCTGCNTCAGCAATTCTATGATTCAAATCATGATCTTGACCAGCAATCCAACGNTCATCCCAACCACCTATNGATTTGACCACATCTACTCTATGNAGACAAAATGCNGGAGAGNTAGCTGGNCCTTTGCCTTTGAATCGAGCGAACTGNCCACTTCCTCCCAAACGCGAATGGAGNGNNCACTCAATTGCTGAAGCAACCAACCCNTTTTCATNGGNATCAGCATGNACCCTAGTNCCCATAGAACCAATTGAAGTTCCAAGAAATTCTTCCGTTTCNAGTAAATCGTCAACACGAGATTGTAAATGATCATCAGGGACCCAAGTATGNCCAATTATCTCAAACATATGTGTGTANGATTCTGTTCTTTCTAAAGCAAGATTACGTGCCTGTGAAACATGACGNCCNGGATTNTCCAATNTTTCCACNAGAGGGCCGTTNTCCTGTTTACTCTCCTCGGCGTGTCTCTCAGCGATTTCTCGAGTTTCATCAGTNGAGCCACCATCAAGTACCAATATCTGATGCATCTTGGGATCAAATGTTTGAGAACGCAATGAAGAAAGACAGCGATTAAGGTGATTTCCTTCATTTAGAACCGGCACCACAGTCAGTATTCTGACCTCGCCCATGTTGCCAACTCTACATTTCTACCGTCAATCTTGCCATTAGAAATCTTTTGAGAAACCGATTATTTTGAAACTCCAATAAGGGCAACACCCATGACCTTGTCTTTGAACACCGATTCATGGATGGCCCGACGGTGAGAATCAGCACCCGAGTAGGAGCGCACGAATCTCCATCTTCTGTAATTGATGCAATCAAGAATTTATTTCCAGATTTTGTCTGCGGAAATGAGCTAAATGATTCAACATTCCCTCGTGAAAAATCGTGGATTGAATTACAGGGAGATGGAGGGTCAATGAACACATTTCTTCAGGCACTTCGAGATCAAAGAATCCTAGATACAGGTATGGATGCAATGACGATGGATTCAACAAATGATTCGAGTTTGTTTAGATTATCAAGGCAGGCAGCGATAGTTGGAAAAGTGGGTTTCATACTAGAGGGAGAAGCATGTTTTGGCGGACACTTTGAGGTAATGTTAGAAGCGAGCAATCTATTGCAATGGATTGAGAAATCAACATTCCACGAAGGAAGGAACCATGTTCCTAGAACAGTAGGAGACGGATACGGAATGGAAATGGATGGAACTTCTCGTGAATGGAATGAAAAAGATTAGTCAATGTTCGATTGAAGCAAATTAATCAACGGCAGATCTGCCTCTAACCAATCATATTGGTGTAAAAGAGATGTTTCAATCCACTGATGTTCACTATGGCTGTTAATCGCTGGCGGACTTTTCGAATCGGTTGTACAAATCCAAAAATAAAGCGAAACGGTAAGATTCGGATATGTATGTTCGATCACCATTTTCCGTTCAATAGGTTGGATCCTCCACCCTAATTCTTCTTTACATTCACGAATTAAGGCAGCCTCTTCAGTTTCTCCAAATTCTATTTTCCCTCCAGGAAATTCC
The DNA here is from genome assembly GCA_002718215.1 of Methanobacteriota archaeon. Taxonomy (GTDB): domain Archaea; phylum Thermoplasmatota; class Poseidoniia; order Poseidoniales; family Thalassarchaeaceae; genus MGIIb-N2. The sequence goes on along the minus strand of PBDV01000007.1, from coordinate 34,025 downwards.
CATTTTCCATCATGCATCTTATCGTCCCTTTTACTGGCCAACCACTTCCCTTCATCTTCGAACATTGCACCCACTACGTCGACATGTCGAGGCTGCGAAACTATCGCTGAAATTTGAGTTACAAATTCAAATTGTTCATCTATCGGAATCAATTCCTCAGAAGGAAGATGAATGAATAAACAAGGAATTACAATGTTTTGAAATGAAATTGCGTGGAGAGTATTGTACAATGTCTCATTACAAACAAAACTCCCTGCATCATTGCTGAATTCGAATGGCATTTTGAGATTCTCTCGACGAATAGAATCAATTGAACCAGTGACGGAAATCTCAATTGGGCCCCCTTCAATTATCTCGCAGTTCTCAATTCTCCCTTGATTATCTGGAGAAGAAAATTTGTTCAAATTTATAGCTCTAGTTTCGATTCGAGGAATTGTAGCATTCCTAGCTAATCCAAGATGTATTATTGCATCATATTCATCGAGGGATTCTGAGATTACTCTACGAGAAATTCGATTACTTCCTTCAATATCTACAGACAATATCTCTGTTTCCCACTTCAGTGTTGGATTTCGATTACGCACCCCTCGGGAACCAAGAGGGAAATCACCTAGATCTATATCCATGATTTTTGAATTCAATAAATCAGCTACTTTTCCGCTAATATTGGACTTCATTCCGGCAAACGGTTCAAATCCTGTAAGCAATATCTTGTACATTGTTATCCTTCCGAGAGGTCGCCCAATTGAATAACTTCCTAGAACTCAATGCCATAGCACAAAATAGCAGAGAACTTGAGAAGCATCAGCGCACACCACAATGTAAGGAGGGGCCAAGATGAGTGAAGAAGAAGGACTTGATATTTCAGAACGAATACAAAATCGAGCAAAGTCACCAATCAATGTTTCACGAATCATTTGGTATGAATTCACAGGAGGTGTAGGACCTTGGGGGGCATTAAGACCCTTGATTGCAATTGTTTTAGCTTTAGTTCCATTCCTATTCTTAGGGCAACATTTCAACCGAGAACATGGAAAGGCAAGAGATTGGTTTCTTCTACAGATACCATTGCTACTTTCAATCGTACTTTGGCCACTTTTGTGGTTGTTTTCTATTGTTGATGCTTGGTGGGTCGCAAATAACCGAGTCGCAAAAGAATCATCCATTCTGAGTGTTTCAGAAGTCACTGGGTAAAATCATAGGAGAGAATAATTGCCCTGTTCCAGATGCTCTAGCTAATTGACTACGTGCAAGATGCTCCCATCGTCGTAATGCTAAGACAGCATCAATAAAAGGCAATTCTGAACCATTGATTATTGTTCGAATCATTGTATCTAAGATATCCATGCGATCAATATCCACTATCTCAAGAATTCTTTCCAAGGGCATTCCAGGACGATTAGAATCTATAGCATCATTGTCTATTGGCCAAGGATTGAGTACCTTGTGAGACAATTCCTCCCCCTCATTCTGAGCTTTTTCCTCAAGAACATCCACCAATTTCTTGAGATATTTCGAAAGCACCAAACTAACCTCAATCACAGGCATCGACATCTGATTAACGAAATGCACCATATTCTCCTGAAGAAATAGCATCTTTTCCGTACTTGATGAAGAAACAGGGGGAATTCCATCAGACATCCGTAGACCTCATGCACTTTCGCCAAGACTACGTGCTGTCTTTTCGAGTTCTTCCGCAGTCAGATATCTATTCCCATCAGAATCAAAGAATTCTGCAGCAGCTAAGAATGAGGAACGATCTGTAAGCCCATATTTCTGCATTACATGTGTAACTACACGTTCAGAATGAGCCGCCCCGGAAACTCCTCCAGTCACTTGACTAACTGGAGAAGATTGTTGGTAAGTATTCTGAGCCTGTTGAGCCCTCCACGTATCTATTTGTTCCTTTGACCAGCCTTGAGCAGTTAACTGCTCATCACTCCATTGTAATGGCTGAGGATTTTCCGAGGGAGTGGGAGGGGTCTGAACCACTGGAGGCGCTGACTGTAATCCAGGAGGCATAGGTGGTGGAGACTTGACTACTGGAGGAGGAGGCACTACTGTAGGAGGAGGGGCAGAAATCGCACTGGGAGGAGGAGGGATATCTGAACGTGCCTTACCTCCACTCATCGATTCTACGACTAAATTTGTCTGTTCTTCATTAGGAATGGAGGTGCCGACTTCATCCAAACTTTCCTGCTTATACAATACCAACATAATTGTTCCAAAAATTAAACTGAAAAGTGCTGCAAGATATAGTAGGAATGTCAATTGGGATTCCTCTATCTGTTGACCTAATGCCTCTCCATCTCGCGCTTGATATGGCTGAATTATTAACGATTCTAAGGTGAGAATATCGACATCTATGTGGCCATCCCTAGCTACCAAACGATATCTTAGAACCTCAATTTCCTGAACTTCAGGAGTCAATAAATCGATTGCAGCGTCATAGTTTGAATTCGGAAGTATGGTCAAATCCGTTTCTGCTTCGTTTACATCTGCCCAAATTCCTGGTGCAACTTCAGTTTGAATTACAAATTGAATCTGGCCCTCAAACTCCAATGAATTGGTACCTTCAATCATCAAAGATACTGTCTCACCACCAGTGGGAGAAGGATTTGACCACTTAATCCCTGAATTTACGAGATCAATATCTGGACCCAATCTAACAAGACGCCATGTATCAAATGGTTGAACTTCTGAATTCATTTGACTATCATACGGATTACCGGCACTATCCGAGCCAGTAATCCACACATCAACAAGATATCCTGGCAATAATGCTGTAGCGCCTCCATCCGTAAGATCTACCTTACCACTCCACATAGCTTCACTTTGAATCTCAGTTAATTCAGATAATGGTACACTACCTCTAGAAATTTCACTAGAACCTGCTCGAATACGATAATGAAGAACACTAGTAAGATCTTGATCAAATCCGCTTGAATCAGAAGTTAGTAGGTTAATCTGCACCTGTGAAGCTCGATCGATTCTTACATCTCCAGTTGGAGATATTTCGCGAATTTGAGGCGGCGTTCCATCAACTGAAAGTTGCAAACGGGGAGTAATTTCAGTTTCATCTTGAGCAAGTCCAGGGAGTGATGCAAGGCTCAGAGAAGCGTCAAGATATCCTGACTGGAGATTTGGTACTAAAATATCCAATGTGAAATGACCATCTTCTCTAGGAATTGCTACCCATACATTGTCCAAATCAGATACAACAATGTCACAAGAACCACCTGGAGCAGGAACCAAATCCTCACTAAAGAGTAATTTTCCTTCGAGACGNACTACTTGTCCNGCAGCAATTAAACTTGGACCNGANGAACCATCGCCATCAAACACATTCCGCCCTGTTGCTAAATCNACTGCAGTAAGATGTCCTTCTCCAAGGTCAAAACGTAAATCGTTGTCTAGACTCCATTCATCGAAACCGAGGCCTCCTCGNTCATCATGACATGGAACTATTTCNCCCTCATTACAAGGCCAATCAGTAACCTCAATNACAGGAATAAATGTGATTTCNCCATCTGTATCAAATTCTTCAGGGAACCACCAAGTTAGTTGGAATCTAATNTCCACAAAGAGTTCCTTAGANTCAATTTCAGTAGCCATTGGATTNGGGCCATATGTACTGTAAAGATTTGAAACTGCAAGACCATCNCCNCCAGANTCAAATTCGATTGATGGAGTCCCATCAGGTAGAAGAGTNACATTNCCGTAAATGGATTGTTCGGGGTCATCAAGATCTCCNGCTAAGGCTAATTGNAGGCTTCGAATATCTTGCCATCCATTNCCATCTTCAATTCTCAATCGAGCAAGATATTGTATTCCAGGATGTAGAGGAGTTTCATCATCATGGCCAATGATTGTACTGTTCTCTGAAATTAGCATTGGTTCAAATTCTTCACGAGTAATATAGGTCACAAGATCCTCANTCCAATCAGAAATCCCTTTGATGTCCTTGTTACAGGGNGATGGTGGTTCGGGACAAACTGGNGCTCCACCCAATGCTATCGTGTTTCCACTGGTATCTTGCCCAGTAACATAAATTGAAACTCGCTCTTTGTGAACATTCCATGAATCATCNAAAATTCCATTAAAAACGTTGATTCCACCGGGCTGAATCTCAGGTGAACGGAATAACATCGAAGAATACTCNGANGGATCNGGAACCTTGTTATAATTCAAATCAGATTGATTTTCAATCCAATAATGAACNGATATTTCTTCNGGAGGATCAACTGAATCNTGAATGGTAATCGATATTGGTTGATTNCCTGCATGCATTTCATCTCCTTCACTTGGAGTAGATGCGATTACCAACGGACTAACTCCATCAAGAATCAACTTGATTGTGTTTTGTCCAGGATTAACGAAATTAGAACCNTTCCACATATTGAAAACTCCCACTTCAAAGAGCATCCCTCCAGGAGANGACTGCATTGGAGTTTGGAAAGACATNGAATACAACCCATAAGATGGATTGGACTGATTCACGAAAATAGTTGGCTCTTCCATTGGTAGGCCATCCAGTGTCAAATTTCTCCCCATCACCTGTAAACCAAAATTACCGGGCCGTGGGTATCGAGATGTATCTTCAAATGATATTGTTCCCGTGAATGTAGCATTTAATCCGCCTCTCATCCAATCGGAGGGAAGTAGAACTCTACCTGATTCATCNGTGACTTCAAGACTGCCCAAGACAATATCATTCTCCACTCTAAGGTCTAATGATTGAGTCTCAAAGTCGTCAACNGCGAGTCCTAAATCATCCTCTAAATCTACTCTAACCTCTACATCAGATTCATCGTCCCATTCCCAATTTGGCATTATAGGCAGTCGAATTGAGGTGATNCCACCAATTTCTTGCGAGCTACAATTCGCCGCATCAAAAGANACTAAGCCAGNGGGNTCATTTGAGATAGAACATGAATTACCTGCTATCCACGTAAGACGAGGTGTTGAACCCTGTCCTGAAAGAATATCNACGTCTAGTCTAAGCAACGANGAGGCTACGTCACCAACTGCNGCTCTAACAATTAGATTACGATGTTCNCCGTCGGGNACTATTGTCCCNCCTTCCATTGTAGCCTCTATGACTCTAGAACCATATCGATAGGTTATGTCCAAATTGCTCAATAACACCCTTCCAGCTGAACCTGCATGTATTGCAAAAATAATGTCTGTTGANCCCTCTCCATTTTGTATAGTATGNNCATTCAAGGCATCGATCATATCTTGATTATCTGCAACCTGTGGATCAGTCAAAACACCAGTNTGNATGAATTCCATACTGCCATCATTNCCTATATCCANACGAACACTAGCAGGCCAACCTTCTTCGTAATTAATGACCAAATTCTGGATGACTGGNGTCAGACTAGAATCATTTGTTTGAATTAACACACGATATTTGAGGCGNTTTCCTGAGCCAGAGAATGAAGTGTTATCGAACTGTACTTCGACATTNTTCTGNACTACTTCCCAATTAGTTCCATTGTCTGCTGAAACATGTACTTCCATCGATGTATCTTGAGGGATGTCTGCNAACCATGTCGCTCTAATACGTCCAATCTCAGTNCCAGTTTGTACCAAATCACTTGTCCAATCACCTATTGATGCATATTCAGTNGAGTACTCAATAGACGACCACCAAGCCACCGCTGTAGANCCAATAAGTTCCAACTTCCACCTGAGTTGATTCCCTGTATGAGTAAAGCGAATTGTCTCATTGTTAGTTACAGGTTCCCAATGTGTGCCATTATCNGCAGAAATCCAATAATCGACTCGGTCTCCCGCAGCTGTAGCGCTCCAATCAACCTCCATATTTGCTGATAAAATTTCATCNTCCGNAGAAAGTGCTTCACTTACCCANGTTGATGTCCCAGGAANAGGTGAAATCTCATATGCCCATCCTGAACCATATTCTCGATAATATGCCGTTGTCCANGAATAATAATCCTTAGTTAACAACCTTTGACCATCGTATACCAACCCATANCCATTAGCAGGAATATTTCTAGAACCCTGTTGTTGGGTCAATGTNGAACCAATATTTCCCGTTATTGCATAAGCATCTAATCGATCCTGTTGCCATGAAGAATATGTTCGGAAATAGACATATGAACCATTNACAACCATCCCCCTAGGAGTNCCNCTGCTCATGAAATAACTGTAGTAAAGAGTAGCATTCCGATCAAAATTACCATCTTCAGCATGGTAAGCAACAACTCNATTCAACAGATTATGATTTACCCAAACTATATCTCTAGAACGATCNTATGAAATGCCACTATAATCTCCATGGTTATTACTAGATGGATCATGNACTGCTACACACTTCCATTCAGTAATATAACGAATATCAAATTCAATTATTCTATGATACTGAGAGGANGTTGATGAATANTAAGTGGTCANAAGACCAAATGCTCGTTCATCATCAGTTATNGCCCAATCACGGATTCCATATCCTGACCAAGTGAAAGGTAAAGTNGGAATAGAACAGCTATCCGTATCAATNGAAATCATNCCATTGTTGAATGCAGCNCCTTGAACTTGAGTNCCATTGTTTGCATGCAGTAACCTCAACATCCCTCCAAANGTAGAGGATCTAAGATCTGATGCGACAAGCCAATCTCGATATTTGAAAACTGCACCAGAATACGTGCCNACNGAAGANGCGGAAACTGTGCGTTGTTGAGTAAAACGNCCNTCNGAGGCATTACTTGAATGGGGTTGGCGAATAGAAAACGAACCATCGTCATACCATGCATCTCCAGATGTAGGTGTAGAATCAATTTCAAAGGGAATGAAATCTAATTCNGGATTGGAAAAACCAAGTGACAAATCATCAGAACGGGNATCGACTGAATTTGATTCTCCAGACATCCAATCTGCTCGATTAACAGATGTTACCTGATTCCAACCNGTNGAAGATGCTCCAGAGAGAGTTATCTCTGCATCCAATACCTCNGCNCCCTTTGGTAAACTAACCATAATATTCCTTGCTGGCGAACCTGGAGAAGCGAGNGCAATTGCACTGGANGTNCCATCTGAAAAGGTGTAAATGTGGCGCCCNCTAGGGTTCGCTTCAACCTCTTCAANTGTAGAAAAAAGNGGNACCAAAGAGGATACNANNAGTAAGAANACAAGTAGTAAAGGGCTNGAGCGGCGAATCATATGTGGCGAAACGCTGCCGCTCATGGTGCNNGTAGTAAAGCAACCGCCTTTGAATATGACCACGAACCGTCAAATTAGGAGGTCGCTCGGTCATCATATCGAATCGGAGANCCNCCATTTCCTCGTATNCCATCAAGGAGGTCGTCTTCAATTTCGAAATAATCGTTCAACCAGTCNCCATCNGTATCATAATGGAATGGATCNGTACCATCTGCAATCTGGTCNCCATCAATATCNAAATTATACCAACCCCAAACAAACTCTCCATTGCCGATATTNGGAAGATGATTCTCATCACCAAATGTNCTATTCCATGCATCNGTCCATTGNCCCCAAACAATATTCACATTGTCTTCAGGGCTNTGTTGGAGATAATCTANATCTTTATCATCAACNACGTGAGCATAAAGNAAATCNGTGCTGTTCACTTTNTTCATCCTCATATAGTTCAAATTCGTAGGGTTCTGNAGACACAAACCAAGAAGATGTTCNCGGAATTGCCACCATTCTTCNATTGGAGAACCNGCACAATCTAAGAGAGGNGTCTGCCTAACAAGAGCTGCATTNGAAAGACTAGCGTTAGTAATACCAAAGAATTCCTGGAAGTTGTTGTACCTTATGTAAACACAAACTGCNCCNCCACAATCCCATCCACCATCATTATCTGGATCNTCAGTAGCATCNCTNGGGTCTGTTGGATCCATAGTAACCCATGTCCAATCTAATGTTGCACGTTGAATAGTTACATTTCCATTGCCATCTGGAAGAACNGTTAGNGGCTTCCAATTGTCCTGNCCAATCTCCTGCCAAACGACCTTGATTTGACGATATGACGACCAATTATCATTGGATTCATTCCATCCCTTTGCATATTCATACCANTCAGGAAGCATNTCTCCATCNGTATCATTATCCATAGGATTAGTTCCNTACTTGAACACTTCACGNCCATCAGTAATATTCCAATCTGATTCGTACGTAGTTACNCCGTCAATGGTTTGGAATGTTTTGACTCTTGANTCACCATCTGAATCTGATAAGATTGGGTTTGTNCCATTATCATGNTCCATCCAATTNGTAAACCAAAGATANGANTTNCCNGGAGAAATTTGGTGTTCTATNGGNCCNGGAGTAAANNCTCNNTGATCCCAAGTTCCTTGTTCNGCTACTGGCTTGCTACTANTACGATCAAACCAACCATCTTCATCNGCATCATAATCAACATCCAATGAATTCACTGGATTTGTAGTCCATCTATATGCATTAACAGGTTGAGTATTTCGNTAAATNGCATAACAGAATTCCCANCCATCTGAAAGCCCATCTCCATCNGAATCAGGGTGAGTAGGGTCAGAAATNCCAAGAAGACTCAAATTAAAATTATCAGAATANGCNGTATTTATCCGAATTACACGTTCACTAGATTTNACNTCCTTTGAACGNAAATCCTCGAATANCTNNNCTTTNGCTTCNGNTTCNGATAATCCNAATTCTTGCNTCATTGCATCAATCGAATCTTGGGCAAATGTNCGNAGAGTNATNCCNGCATCAATATTNTTGATTTGAGCNACCTTNCCATANGTNCTTGATTCATATTCNCTNAGATTNGTGAATAATTCCTCTGAATCAATTACNCCATCGCCNTCNCAATCATAAGAATCATTATCGGAATCGGCATTGATATCTGTATCTGTTAATGGATTCATTGTCCATCGATTGGCATCAAGATCCCATTCTGTGAACCAATATTCGTACCCATCCTTCATCCCGTCTCGATCAGTATCTTCGTCATTGGGATCCGTTATTCCAAGAAGTGTTTCTAGTAGTGGTGGAGCGAATCCGGTAAGTTGCCACTCATCATATTGAGCAATTGCAATAGATGCACGCCCCTCTTTCCCAAACAAAATTCGATATATGCGGCTTGTAGCTTCATTTGGGTCCAATGATTCCGCCTCTTCCCACATCTTAGGGGCATCGGGTGGAGCCAGACCACCATTTACCGGATTCGCAACAGTAAGATTCAGTTCCTCTCTATCTGTAACTGCGTCTTGATCACCGTCATAACTTCCATCTCCGGCAACTAATGGGTTTAGAGTCCATTCCTCGTTTGTCTCATTCCACGAAGTAAACAATAACTCAATACCATCTAACATTCCATCATTATCAGTATCTGAATCATTGGGATCGGTAGTTGGTCCTGTTGAATTATATTGATCAGGAGTTAAGAATGAGCCAAATGAAACATTTCCGCCTGCACTACTCCAAGGTTGAGGAGTACCTATTTCCCCAACAACAAAAAGATAGAATTGAGGTACTGAAACAATTGTACTGATTTCATTGTCTTGATTTAGAATTGTCCCATACTCCTCCCAATTAGTCATCCCATCACCATCAGGGTCACCTGATGAATCACTTCCATTAACTGGATTCAGAGTCCATTCCTCTGCGAAAGAATCCCATCTAGAGAACCAAACTTCCCAACCATCAGGCATTCCATCGCCGTCAGTATCGGCAGAAAGAGGATCTGAAGAGCCACGATCAGAATCAACAGGAACTGAATCTTCTACTAATGAAGAGGCGCTTTGTCCAAAGGAAATTGTTGGGCCTGAAATCCATGATTCATTGAATAATGAGGTAACAAACCCAGAGAAATGAGATTCTCCGTCAACACTTTCGTTAGACAATAATATTCGGTCTGCAACATGGTATTCCATCCAATTATTGAATGCTTCATCATCTCCGATTTGACCATCCCTGTTTACATCATAACCATCTCCATCTGGATTACTAAATGCATCAGAACCATTCATTGGATTGATTCCTGCATTAGATGCTATCCATACACACGCATATCTGGCCTCCCAACCATCAGGTAAAGAATCACCATCAGAGTCGACATTATTCGGGTCAACTGCGGTCCAATTTTGTGCTGCTTCTGCTGATTCACCATGTAATGGATAACCAGATTCACGAACAAAATCCAATGTTTGTTGCCAATTGTATTCACATAAATTAGAGAGGCCATCTCCATCAGCATCAGCATCAGCATCATTAGGATTCAATGGATCGAGAGTCCAATCATTTCCACCTGTAAATTCGGTTCCTATCCACCTTCTATTTTCAATCTCCCAACCATCAGGCATTCCATCCCCATCAGAATCTACATTACTTGGATCTGAAGGAATGTCTGAACCACCGCCACTTCCTCCTCCAAGCCAACCTGAAAGGTAGACTGATTCTGCTGCAGCTCCAACTAATTCATCACAAATATAGTTCGAATTAAGATAGTAACAGGTAAAGTTAGTTTCGGCAAAATACCAACCCCAATACTCTGAACCGTCAGTTAAACCATCACCGTCAGAATCAGTATTCAATGGATCAGTACCATTGAAACCATCGTTCGTTGTAGCAATATACCTATATTCATCGAGATTTGTCCATGGTTTGTCGACATAATCACTCATTGGATCAAAACGAACACCATCATTGTCTCGATCAAGGTCTCTATCGTAAGGATCAGTGGGATCAAGATCATAGGCATATTCCCATCCATCGGGCATCCCATCTTCGTCAGAATCAGCAGATAGGGGATCTATTGGAACAATATTTGAGAAACGACCCGGTTCTATGCTTGCATACAGATGTGTAATATTATCAATTTCAAGTAATCCAATCGACTGAATCGCTCCAGGAATCATAGTATGTGCTGAATCAACACCAAATGCCTTGGAATAATCTCCTTCTAGAACCCATGTTCCCGCTGCTGAACCTACAACTACCTCTTCTTGTCCAATCCATATTGAACGGATATCGTTTCCTCCATCTTGATCATGTTCACTATTTTCCATTCTATCTCTTGAGAAAGAGGTCTCTGGTGAGGTTGAACCTTCAATTAAATCAAAATGATGTAGCCCGCCTTCTGTACCAACCCAAAGTATTTGTTCACTAGTGATTAAACCATCAGGGCCACGAGGACCATCGATTTCAAGGACATTCACGATTGCAGAACGAGAAGAATTGAAAGGATTGGCAGGCCGTACATATTGTTCCGCAGTAATATTATCAAAAATCCAATATGGTGGTGAACCACCCTGTAAATCAGTAGTATTCCAAGCAATCAACCCATGAGTAGTACCGATATAAAGGACTTGAGGAGAGCCGGTGACTGTAGCATGAGCCGCAGATAAAATAGAACTACCATTCATTGAGGCCAAAAGAGATTCTAATTCTTCTACTTGCTCTGTATCTCCAATTCCACCTTGCACATCAATTGAAGTTATCCAGGCTTGACCTATTTCCCCTCCAGCAAGAACTGACATTAACGAACCTCCAAGGTTGAGGCGATGAATAGATTGTATTGAACCAACAATAGATGATTGAAGAGAACCTGGATCAACCAAACCAGCTGCATCCAATCTTAATGTGTGTATACCAATATTTGAAGAAATAATCAAATGTTCATCTTCAGGATGATCCCAAAAAATCATGTCGGTCATTTGTGCGCCAGATGGTAGTTCAAAATGATCAACAGATTGTCCAGAGACAGACATAATCGTTACACCATATCTCGTTCCTAGAACCAATTGCCCCCTTTCAGGAATTGAAACAATTTCAACAACATCGTGATGCAATAAAGAAGGTGTAGAACCTTGGTCAAAAATGCGTACTGTCTGTTCGAGGGCCCCATGTTCAACTGATTTCAAACCAGAACGGACTCCGTACCCACCATCATAGTGTACCTGATATTCCTGAATATTACTGAATGCTTCTCCAATCTCAACTGTACCCAGTGAAGTATCAGGCGTGGTCTGTCCATCTCGATTTGCATCCCATCCGTCTTGGTCAGTATCGATGACTCCATCACTACTATTGAGAGGTTGAAGATTGAAATAAACCTCCCAGCCATCTACTATTCCATCGCCACGACGATTCTGAGAAAGCAATTGCCCACCTGAAAAATAATGATCATCGGAATCGTTACGGAGAGGGTCAGTTCCCAACCAGCCACTATTCAAATTCTTAATGCCGCGATCAATATCTGAACAAGCCGTTTCCACCAAGTTCCCCATTGTTCCAAAACATCTCATGCCATCTATTTCGGTGACCCAACTTGACGGTGCTCCATAGGAATATTCTTCGGCATTGGTATATGCTTCCTGAGATTCAATAATTCCATCACTGTTGATGTCAAATCCATCGCCACAGCCAAGAGAATAATCATCGCAACGATCTGAATCCAAAAACCCATCACTCGGATCTAATGGGTCGAAAACAGAACATGTCCATGCAAAAGACTCATTGACAAAACCAACTCCTTCATTCATACACATGTAAACCTCAAAACCATCAGGTAATCCATCTCCATCCGTATCGGCAACACGGGGATCAAGGAACTCACGAAGCCCAGAATCGGTCAAATCAGGCGGTTTTCCAGTCAACGTTCTTCTTTCATCAAAACACGTGTCCATTGAATATGGCCAACAATATTCCATTAATGCATCCAAACCATCTCTATCAAAATCAGAAATATTATCTGAACCATTTGTTGAATCTAAACCTTGGATTTGACGAATTCCTCCCATATAGGAAATATTTCGAACTGGAGAAAACAACTCCTCATGCAAATCAGGAATCCCATCCTTATCTTGATCAGTGATTGGAGGACCCTCTCCAGAAGTATCGTCTGGATTAACACTACCAACTTGTGCAGAAGGGCGAGTCTGTGATGCGAAAGAGAGCCCACTAATGAGTAAGAAGACTAGTAGAAGAGCCGTCTGCCTGCGACGCATTTCATGACCTCCGGTGGTGTACGAGTGATTTACCCTATTCAGTGCCTTATCATGCTGATGGAGCGATGTTCGGACATATGCCCTATCGGAAAAATCAGAATAACGAGGAAATTAAGTGGAAAAATGGTGTGAACACCGAGTCGTTCAAGTTCCTCCGATTAACACAGTGAAGGGTTGGTCGGGATGGAGATTGTTCACTTGGGCTCAGGTAGTCGAGGAAACTCAACACTAATCCGAACTGATGAAACATCAATACTAATCGATTGTGGATTCTCAATGAAACAATTAGAACGAAGAATGAATATGGTAAACATGGATCCAGCAAACTTGGATGCCATATTGATTACTCATCATCACGGAGACCATGGAAGGAGTGCTAAGGGGGCAGCTAAACGTTGGGGGGTTGAAATTCATGCCAATATGGAAACTTGTGAACGACTCTCATTGGACCCCGTAAATGAATGTCGAATATTTGAGAATCTAGAGCGACGAGACGTAGGACCTGATCTTTCTATCTTACCAATTCCAGTCCCTCACGATGATGCAGATAATGTTGCTTTTGTTCTGTCTACATCTGAAGGGAGGGCTGGATTTGTAACTGACCTCGGAGAACCTACTGAAGAATTAATCAAACATCTTTCAGGATGTAGTCACCTCTCAATAGAAGCTAATTATGATACTAAACGTCTATTCGGAAATCCACGATATCCTCAACCATTGAAGGATAGAATCCATGGCAGAGGGGGGCACTTGTCCAATAAGCAAACTGCTTCATTACTTGGACGACTAGTCCATGACAGATTAGATTCCATTGTTTTATGCCATCTTTCAGCAGATAATAATGCACCACACCTAGCAGAGAGTGAAGTATTGTGCGAAATTGGAGAAGATTTCGATGGCGTGATACATATTTCTCGCCAAGAAGGACCTGAATTTGCACAATGGTTGGGAGAACGTGCCGCAGAACCTCTGCGTTGGTCTTGAATCACTCCAAAGGTAGTCACTCACTGCGAATTGCTATGTATGTGCTTAGTCATCTCGGACCGTGGACATGAGGCGGGACCGCAAGTTCGGTCATGATTCGGGGGTGAGTGAAATCCTTGGAGTCACCATGCTTTTGGCAATGGTAGTAGCCATAATGAGTGCTGTCGTAGTTTTCCTTCAACCATTTGTCATCGATTTGAACGACAACAGGGCATGGGCCGCAGGTGGAGTTACAGCAGAACAGATGAACGACAGAATTCTAGTTGTTGCAGGAATGCCAAACGGTACCGGATTGGTACATCAAACGGGCATCCCAGGTGGTAGTATTGACGTTTTATTCAACATTGAATCATGGACGATTGGGGCAGATATCTATGGAAACGATCGCGTTGAAGTGTTTAGAAACGGATCAGGAATAGTTGTTAGTAGTGACAATCGTACAGCTGAAACCATTGAAATTTGGACTGATGGACAACAAGCAGGGTTTTGGAATAATGAGGTATGGATTACTCAATGGCCAATGACTGAATGGAAGACCGTTGTCGATGACCCCCTCTCTTATGCATCGACATTTCGCGTTGATGTTCTAGATCGAAATGGGACACCAATCCATAGATGGATGGAAATAAACATCGACGGATTGCGACTAAGTTCTCCTTTAGCAGAGGGGACATTTGTCATTGATTTATCGAATGGAGCAATAATTGAAAAGTTGCCAAACAAAAATCTAGCCATTGAAGAATTTCCAAGATTAAGTCATCGAAAAACAATTGATGGAGGACATGTAGTAAGATTTGTTTTATTGGACATTGACGTAGATAACGCAGCAACCAATCTCAATAGAGACCTCGATTTAACTAGTAGAGGTTCAGAAATGTTGTTTGATGTCGAAAATGCAAGAAATCTAGTATTAGGGATGGACATTGGAGGAGACTCGACTGTCGAACCTAGATATATTGATCACTGGACGTCTGAACATGAAATTAGAATCGCTACAGGAGATTTGGAGGGTTATACTGGATTCGGACCTAAGGGGCCTTTGAGTGGTGCAGATGGTTTGACTTTTCATTCAAATCCAGCAAACTTCCAGTTAGAAATACTGCTCCAGAAGGTTGAGGTGGTCCCATGAGGAAAGACATTCGTCAACTTGAAGATGCGGTATCAGCAGCAGTTGCAACCGTTCTATTGTTTGCGATTGTACTGAGTATTATTTCTGGTATGATGGCAATGATTGTGCCAACAATGGCAGAACTTCAAGGAGCAGTCGACCGTGAATCAATGGAAGGCCAATTTACCGACCTTGCTCAAGAAACTGTAAGGCTTTCAGAAACGGGGTTACCTGGAGATATTGCAGAAATGACAATCAAGCCACATACCGGAGACATAGGGTGGAACATTCGAAATGAAGGTACATGGTATACAGCTAGTCTGAAAGAAGAACAATCATTGCGATTAAAGGGACTAAATGATCTTGATGGGGTCTTTCAACACCGTTATCCAAATGGAGAAGTGTCTTCACTTTGCTTAACTGACCTTCGGGCACATTCAGCTGCAATTAATGTATACAAATCTCCCGCATTAAATGGAACAATGTTGTTGACTCCAATATCTAGCCTACAACAACCTCTTACGGCTACAACAGTGAAATTTCAAGACGCCACACATAGACTAAATGTTGGAGATATATTGTCTGCAGAATCGTCCAATGAATTACCAGTGATATCAGAATCATCCAACACAATGCGTGCATTATTTGTCCAAGGAAATTCTGGAATGACGACGTATACTCCTGATGCTCCATCGCCATATGGAGAAGGTAGATCTTGGACAATACCGGTACCAGCAGGTGAAATTAAATTCATTCTTTATGCTGAAGAAGCTTTTATTGCAACCATGAAAAATAGTTCAGGAATTTTTCATTCGACAGCAAACATAACATCTACCGACGGCCCCACTGGAAGTTCGGGATATGTTGCCACCACAATCATTGAATCAAGTGGAAACGAAATGGTAGTGATTTCAATCAGTTCGACCGCAGATGCTAGACTCATAATAGTTAGAGAATCTACCGAATCTTCTGGAACTACAACGCTCTTAGACTGGACTGGAAGCACGATTGGAACAGATTTTCTTGCCCCATCAATAGAATCAGATATTATCATCCATAATCCTGAGACAGAATCTACACCAGTTCTTCTGAACGGTTTCTACCATAGCGTTGGTGCGCGGGATAGTATTCGCCTTGGATTAAATGGAAATGGTGGTTGGATTTCCTCAAATTCACAAATTGAAATTCAACTTACTGAAGGAGGTAGTGCAGAAACAATCTTGGAAGGACTCGATACTCTACACCCCGTTTCTACAGGGAGAACAAGCGGAAGTAGTTGGGCGAATATCATTAGCGGATCAACTGAAGAAACAACCCTAGTCTTTCAGAGGCTAGGAATAGATTCTATGGTCACTTATGTAGACAATATGGAGAATACAGNATCTTCTTCGTTTGTCTTGAATGANACNAATGANTTCTCGGTTNTACAATGGANTNNAAATGAAGGCGGNAGAGTTGTTTTTGATGNAGAACGACAAATCGGTGANGGAGCCACTCCTATTCACNCATACATTTCACGAGGTTCCTCTGGGATGGTNGAAATCAGAGAACATGGNGANGAACGTTGTATTGGATTCTCAGAAAGAATAACNGGATGGGTTCAGAATGACCTNCCTTGGCAAGATGNCTCATACATGGCAGATGGAGGNATAGAAGAATCGTGGAAAAATGGAGCNCATCCTGCTGGAGTTCGAATAAATGTTCGAGGNCCGAGTNATGANGGNCCAAATTCTGCTATTGCCTTGGGTTGGTCAATACCACTTCCTAGGATGGATTACAGNTTCACATCCAGTATTTCAGGATTAGAACTTGGATGGAGAGGAGGNTTTGTAGGGACAAATCACCCTGAATATGAACCACAAGCAATTCTCACCCCNCCTAGTAGAGAAGGTCCNGGACCAAGAGTNGCAGTTACAGTTCCAGTTGTAATTCCTGACCTAGACNGCGTAACAGGAAATTCAGATCATGATGTAACACTAATNCTAGATGCCCGATACCAAATGACTTCGTTATCTGCACATGAAGTTCGNCGNGGATGGGACGGCCCATATGGAGAAGTTGTGGCCTCTCAAGANGCTGTCGATTTGGANCAATCNCTTGATTGGCTNATCTATCCAGGTAGACTAGATTTATTGGACGATTACGTAGGTTGGGTACAACCAACTCCAACATCTACAGAAAGTATCTATCATGCTGGAGGAGATGAAATTTCATTCAACCTCCAAATTGCAATTATTGACTATNTTTCGGAGGTATCCTAATGAAAANATGTAAGGATAATTCAGCCGCTTCAACAGAAATCGGATATGTGCTTACNTTCTTCCTAGGGTTGATGTTTCTCACAACTTTNTCAATATGGACNTTCGACATNCAACAAGCAACTGAAGAAAGATGGACAAATGAAGCGATTCAAGAAAATCTAAGAGAAATCGCAGAGGCNGTNGAACGANCAGATGCNGCNATGAGGCTAGACTCAAATGCATCTTATGCAGAACCNATTGAGTTGCGACTTTCTGCTGATGTAGGATTAGGNCTAATTCTTCTCCTTGATGATGAANANGTAACAATGACTGATGCTTCAGAATCAAAAGAATTNAGCCAAGGGATTTCCGCNGCATCTAGCGCNAGTCATTCAGCAGAAGTCAANCTAGCAGGAGTTGAATTAATNTGGGTNTNNCTACACAATGGTACGATATCNATNGGGACACAACAACCCGGATTTTAACCCAATAAAGCTCGATGAACAGATGCCTGNACATCCCTCATTCGATCATTTGCCCCCAATTCTCTGAAGACNGTCAANGCTCNCTGAAGATGAGACATTCTNCTCGAACGATTAGGATCAGAACTNCCTAGACGNGCAAGAATTTCACCNAACAACATACGATGATCATTNGCTTCNGCTACNGCCAACGCATCGAGATAATATTCCATCGCNTCATCAGCACGACCAGTATCCATCATNACTTCTCCAAGTAACATCTTAATTTCTACAGATGCACGATGATCNGGTTCCTGTGACATAGCNGTTAATGCCTCACTATAATGGTGGACTGCTAACTCAAGNTCATCTGTCTTAGAATACAATCTTCCCAAGACTATTCGTGCTCTTGCATGAAGATGAAGATCNACATCCAACGTCTGATCGTGAGCAGTCATAGCATGATTCCTCGCAGCATCAATTTCATTCATATCGAGTAAAACTGANGCAAGGCGNATTCNAGAAAGAATGAGNTGNTTTTCAGTATCTCCTTCGAGNATTTTTTCAACCTCTTCATATGCTTCTAGTGCNCGTTTTGGNTTTCTNAATCTTCGATGAATACTGCCGATATTCAAATAGGTNCGNGCCGCACTAANTGAATCTCCAGTCTCAATAAAAACNGCCAAACTCTGNTCGAGNAATTTTAGTGCAGGNACCAAATTCTCCCTATGTACTTCAATATCTGCCAAGGATGAAAGAAGACGNGCACCTTGTTCTGCTAATCCGTGTTTCTTGGCNAANGGTAGCGCNTCNTTATGACANTNCTCNGCATCATTCCATCTATTTTGTAGAATCAATAAATCTCCCTTTATTTCTAAAAATGATATTAGAGAAANATCANCCANNTCAGAATGTTCAAGCGAATCCAAAACAGAAAGTAAATTCGTATGTCCTGCTGCAACCAAATCATGTCCAACATCTCCCAATACTTGAGCGAATTCTTCCGTACTTCCTGCTTCTGCAAGATGATGTAGGAACTCCAAATCATCCATTCTAGAACCACGNTTTTTCCTATAATGGGCAGCAGCATTTTCATGAAGNTCCTTACGCATCACGNTGTCCATAGACGAAGTAAGGAATTCNCGAATCAAATCATGAACATCAAATGACTCTTTGGAAATTTGNCGNGCTAANCCTTTTTCNACCAANCCATCNACTAAATCTATNTCGACATTTGCCTTCGAAATTGCTTCCATAGGNACTGCATCCCTAAAGACGGCTAATGCCCCAAGTAGTCTCTTTTCACCACCAGTTAATCTACTGAAAATTTCCTCTTCGATNAATGTTTCAAGTGTCTCATGGAATGTATCTCCAACTCCACCACGATTAATTAATTGAAGAACCAANGGATGGCCTCGAGAAAGATTGTATAAATGCAAAAATGTAGTCGGATCTAAATCAGGAACTTGATTCANTAAATGTCTACATGCTTCTTGGTCNAAACCATCTAATGGCATCACCANTGTTGTGATCCTACCTTCTGAATCCTTCTGNGGAACTACCATCCTATAGGAACGAGAGAAAAGCACCAAACCTACCTTCTCACANACATCTAACCTCTGAGTTAATCCACGAATAATACCGATNANAATCTCATCATTCACCTTGTGTAAATCATCAATAACAATCAAAGCCGGAACTGATTCTAAACTATTCAGAATTATCTCCAAACTTACATCAATNTGAGGNACNGAAGTCCCATGAAGATAATCGGCTAAATCAGATGAACCAATCTGCAGTAACCATTCTCCAACTACATCTAGAAAAGCTCGAGAACCATCCCAATCTTGGCATCTATGGTAGAGTAAATTTCTCTGATGAGTAAATTCNCCAATTAATCTCCCNGCCATCGAAGTCTTTCCAATCCCNGCTATNCCTGGAACCAGAATAGANGTGGATTTTGTTTCAAGAAGAGCAACCATATTNTCCAATTCAGTCTCTCTCCCGTAGAAACTACGAGTACGAGGNAAATCTGCAAGAGAATTCACCAACTGTTTTTCAATATGTTTTGAGAGGTCTCTCTCTATTATCTCGGGACTNAGAATTCNAGTATCCAAAACNCCAGAATCATCCAAGTATCGAATTATATCTACCACTCGCATAGGAAATGAAAGATGATCTTGAGCAGTTCCAAGAGTCATTGAAANNCTGCCTTCTGCAGACATTAAGGTAAACTCAAATTCTGAATATTCCTCAAAGACACGATCAGCAGATTCCATGCCCATATCAGTAAGAAANTACGCTTTCCTCTTTCTTGAAACACCAGCAATGTGTGCCTGTCTTTCAATCAGCAAACCATCATCCTTCAATCCACCTATTGCACGTGGGACGTTGCTCCTNGCTATAGAAACAGCATTNGCAATACCCATCTGAGANATTGAAAATGGNACCTCGATAGACTCAGANAACTCATAGAAATCTCTCAANTGGAGAAGTATTCTCTCCTGAACACCTGGGCGAGGTAGNGTCANATTAATTCCTCCAATTGAGGTTACTGTTCCTGNGCAGTTGAAGGATCAGGNACCCACTGTTGTGTGGTTTGNTCCCATCGCCATCCAGGATATCCTCCCGGCTGAACCACTGGTTGATCTGGAACCGNCGCNNCAGCAGNAGTTGCTTGTTCTTGGCCTGCAGCAACTCTATCCTTGGCCCAAGCATATGGGTCCTCTTCCTCTACNGATTCTGATTCCGAGATNGATTCGAAATCNTCCTCNTCTTCAAATTCAATGAAGAAGAATACGAATACTGCACCNANAATTGANATAACTGCAAGGANNCCAATGCCAATGAGAACTTTNCCAACTGCACCATATCCTTCGTCTTCNCCTCCTACTTTTTCTACCGTTTTGGATATTGATACATCACTTGAACNACCATATGTAAAGGTCAACTCATTTGTACCTCCAGTAAGTTGACTGGCGTCCAAAGTAAATGACCANGTTCCATTATCATCAACCAATGTTTGNGCNACTCTGATAGTTCCTAGATTCATATAAACCGAAATACCAGGGCGACCAANNCCAGAGAAAATTACAGAATCATCTTCCTCAAGAATAGTTCCNGNAATATAATCAGATTCTACAACAAATGTTGCAGAAGAAACAGTGAATGAAACAGGATTNGANGTCGCGATTGANCCAGAGGGNTCTCTTGCAACGAANATCACATTGGANAANGTCCATGCATCCAAATTTGTGGGCTCATAATAATACATTGAAATCGGATCATAGGTAGCAACTCCNCNGGGNGTTCTNATNACCAAATCATATAGATCATCTGTNATGATATTCTGGTTATCGTATGCCTCAAATTGNANAGTTTGNCCATCNGGATCAGAAAAATAATCATTCAAATCTATTTCTCCAATAGTGCATCGATCAAGNGCTTGATTCTGGGAAGCATCATCNCAGAATAAACGAATNTCNGTCGGCCAACCTACNGATGAAAATGTAGGNGCTTGGTTATCNGCGTCGGGTGGATTATCAGCAGTAATCTGTACATCAAACCAATTTGANTAATTGTANCCNTCGTACGCTCNAGCTTGGATGTAGTATTGCTGTAAATGNACCAATTGTGTTGAATCCCATTCTGCNTGCCATGCGCCACTGCCTAGAATNTCATCCTTCGTAACAATAATTTCNTCTAGAACTCCAAAATTGGCTTGAGGATCTAANATCTGAATCTCAATTCTAGTAATTTCACCATCNGCATCAGTTGCTTGNCCAGAAATTACNGTAGTAGGGCTAACNGAAATCATCTGATTCGCAGCAGGGATAAAGATGAAATTTGTAGGTATTCGATTTCGATTATCNACTGTNATTGTCCTAATGCTAGGAGTNCANTCNCCAACNTCNGTNACACAAAAGTCTGAATCTGCTGCCCACACCTTCACNTCATATGATTCTCGAGTTTTNGGTAGTCCAGANGTATTCCAGAACCAGTTCCACGANGTNCCTCCATCAGCAGCAACNCTTCGAATGGCTTCTCGTTGGCTNCTAGTNTCNCCTGGCAATCGGTCAATCTCAATATGTATCTTCTTGATATCGCTGCCTGCAATTCCACTGTAAGGATCAGATGCTGANCCACTAAACATNACNCCTTCTTTCCCATTATGCTCAGTTGAATCACCNGGAGTAGTCAAAATTAANATTGGAGCTTGNGTATTNAGTTTAATTGTNCTAGTNACAATATTTCCATAATCTACTCCATCNAATGCTCTGAATGAAAATGTGTAATCNCCTTCNGCTTGNGTCGACATATCATACGTNAAATACCANGAACTNAATGGATGATCATCGTATGTAACCTCATCAACNCCACTTGAATCCACAGCATACGAAGCATCTACCCAATCATTTGTGAATGGATCCTTAACTTGAATTCTAGTAACTTCTCCTTTTTGATCCCATTNTGCTAAAGCATTTCTTTGTTCAANATCCATCTGACTATCNCCATATATTCCAATGAAATTACCATCATGTGCTGTNCCNGTAAAATTCACNATTCTCTTGAANGAATGGAAATCATTCTGAGTNACATTNATCGAAGGTTCAATGTTTACCAAAGAAACTGCTTCTTGGATTGTNGANGAAGAATCNGGNATTGTGAATGAACCAGTTTGGTATCCTTTACCAAATCGATAGGCAGTGTANCNGTAAAGNGAAAGTTCCCGCGTTCCACTACCNGATGCACAATCNGGATCTTCAGAATCACGCTTATTGTCTCCATCATTATCTATNCCATCATTNCACGAATTTTCAGCAGGNGCTGTAGCAAAATTATCTGGATCGTTATCNTTTGGNCCTAAACCACGATAATCAAGATGGAAATCNTTCGGTANAGANATCCATTCNGTCCATCCNTCGTCACCNGTCTCTAAATCATACANATCATCNCCTACTGCATCCTTAACCACAATAGANGCATCAGCAACACGGATATTGTTCACTGAAGCATANAAACGAACGAGTTCGGCTTCTCTAACTTGAGCCGCCCACATTGTAGGTAGTTGCCCGATATAGACATCCTCAACATCAAAATTCACNTCTGCAAATGTTAGAACNGTAGAATTGTTTAGCATTTCATTTGCNAGGGGGAAATCATCAGGAGTCATATTTTTCTTTGAAGANGTAATCATTGGAGGNGGATACACCTTCCCTGCATTCTCATTACCTTCAGGCCANAACAGACCTACTGGAGTGGTNGCGTTTGTTCCNGTCTGNACNGGAGGNAGNTTTTCAGATTGNACNGTAACNGCACTCTTNGTAATGTTGTANGTTTGCATCACACTACTCCATTGATTCTCAGAAAAGAATGCNATGCTNCCTCTCTCAATTGCATTGGNTGAACCATCATTCCAATGNACNATTCTNGCNCCAGTTCCTGGGGCAGANATTGTATTTCTCTGAACATTNGCNAAAGANCCNATNATTCGAATNGCATCAATTTCATCNGTTCCATTTANTGTGATATCATTGTCCTTTAACGTNAATGCAGAACGGTACACATGNACTGCTGGACAAAAGAAAGCACGAGTCAACAAATCATCCCATACNCGATCNCTNGTACATTGTTNAGTTGGNACATGTGTGATTGTATTGTTGGCAACNTGNGANCGAGAGGGNGNNGCNATTAANCCNCCAGANCCTGATTCTCCNGTATGATAATCTCCAACCATAATNGGTTCACGTGCTGTATTTTGNATCGTATTNTTCTCAATNATTGTATCAAAACTTCCAAACTGCCAAATTCCATTCCATTNNCCAATTGGCCCNATTACNTTGTCGTGNATATGNGCCTCAGAACTCTTGATTGCNACNCCAGAAGCNTCNGATGNTCCTTCAATNGANGAGTGNGAAAAGATTACCTTTGCATCATCGAAAATNGTCAAACCNGCTCCTTCNGCNGGCCTAAGAGTTGCAGTTGTAATCTCAAGAGGGACTTTTACACCCGATACNCGTTTTGGACCATTNACGTCAATTGTCGNACATGTTGTTGTAAGTACTGCATTACTTATTGTTCCNGCAGAATCATCAATTCTCAATCCAAAATCACCAGATGNNACNGAAGCATGNTNNATCANAATGTAGGAATCTTCNGCCCATAGAACNTGTCNTCCTCCATCNTGCTGCCCACATCCNTTTGNACTACCTGNAAANACNGGGCTATTCATNACAACAGGAGTAAATGAAGTACCTGCTCCGTAAATCTGCACACCTTGTCCAGCCACATCTGATTCATCATCACCATTCACAAATTCNCCACCCACGAAAGTAGGTGTTGCAAGATTATGGGTAAGAACTGAGGTAGTATTGACTCCTTGGAATTTCAACGCCTCTAGAGTGGGNCTTGCACCATCCAAAACCAATGCAGCAATTCTAACCTCGTTATTCACTTGACTAACCTGAGATGGCAAACCATAGGTNTTGATGAATGAAACATGATTCAATTTTGTTTGNCCTACATCAATACTATCCTTTAGTAGAATTCCTTCTCCACANGAGGGGTCAATGTTACTATATCCACTAATCATTGCACCATCATAACAATCTCCGAATTGAGATGAATCNCCNGGAGCTTGCCANGTAAATTGGATCCGGGANGCATTTGTTGCCATTGTACTAGANCCACAAGAAATATCTCCNGCACAAAGATTTCCTCGNACAGTAATCATGGNCCCATTNGTNAAACTAATTTGNGTACCAGGTTGAATNATGACTTTAGCGCCGGGTGAAATCAAAATATCTCCNGTCACAGTATGNGTTCCAGACCAAACCTCATCAGCAGNAATTGTGCCTTGAGCAGTGGCGGCACTNACTTCATCGACNGGGCCAACCATCAAAGCCATCGAACTGAATATCATCAGAAAAATCAAACTTANACTGACAGAACGTTGCGTATCCATNGCAATGCAGGAATTCCGCTTGTGTATAACAGTGATGTCGATTCGTCACTCGATTACCCCCTATTATTNCCCTTTATAATATCATTTTANAATAATAATATCNANAATAATATCATTATTTTTTATAAATATCTAAAATATTCGAATTAATTGGGCCTCAGGGTAGCGAACTTGCAATTTTTGCCTCCCAAGATACTGCATCCAATAACCCATATCCAGTCCTTGAATCATGATTTCCAGAATCGCCAGAATTATTCAAAGAATTCTTNATTAAATCNATGAATGAATTNGTCCCATTCTCTTTTTCGTATTCAATTAATTCAGATTGATGTTTCTGTAAAATAAGTGCCAAAGAACCAACAACAAAAACGGTAGAAACNGAAGTCCCNCTACTTGAGGCATAAGGGATNCCTAATGCAGGNTCATGCGTTGAAATTATATCTTCTCCNGGTGCNGAAATCTCAGGTTTCCTATGAGGGTCAATTCTTTGTTCTCCATTCAATGAAGGCGAACCTCTTGATGTATCCTTCCATGCTGAACCATAACGATCAGAAGCTCCCACCGCAATAACTCTCTCAATCGATGCAGGTGTCGAAACGTCGGACGAATTTTCTCCTTGATTACCTGCTGCTGCAACGACCAATGTCCCTGATTCAAGTGCATCTATCACTGATGTTACCGTTGGCCCCCCAATTGCAATGTTNGGATCTGCTTCTCCACCCAATGATAAACTAATGATATCAGCTTCTTGTGTCTTCCAACACCATTCTACCGCTTCACCAACAGCTCCATCCTTTACTGAATAGCCTGTTGGACCTAATGCCGCGGCTACAGAAAGAGTTGCACCAACTGCAACTCCTTGAAATGCACCTGATGANACAAGTATGCCNGCCATCATCGTTCCGTGATGGTCNTCCCCATATTCCATTGGGGGGCCATCAGGATCTGAGCCAACCAAATCTAAGAAGCCGCCAAAATTAACTTCTGAAAGTGCAGGATGTGAGAGATCGATTCCNGTATCAACAATGCAAATATGGANTCCTGAACCATCNAAACCTTGAGATTGTAAACTTCGAANACCTGTTTCTTCAAATGCCCATTCAGATGTTGGGATTAANGGTCCAAAAAGGATTGATTCTATGGTTGGATATACGAAAATCAAAGCTGCAATGAATACAACTAGAGCCGCTCCTCTCCATGACCTCTCTTTGTGATGGGGAGGCATTTGGAAGGGTGGGCTCTGATCGTACCCCGGAGCATCCCTATCGATTACAGTCATCATCCCAGGTTCTTCAGGTTCNGGTAGTAGTTGGACCGTACNAGAGTCCAATCGCAAGACAAAACCCCCGAAAGCAACGCTTGNAATCAGAATGGNCGACGTCCACCACGAATCTTCGAGGCACCATACAGAATCANACCNACAATCACCAACACAACCAAGGGCACGAATGAAGATGTTGATTCAGCACCTGGAGCCAGTAGAGATTCCTGATAGAATTCAGGNACTGGTTGAGGGTCATCGAAAATTTGNCCAGAAGAATTCACTGAGAATTCTAACCAAGGNGAATCTCCAGAATTATATCCTGAATAATCGACCATGAACGAGAAATTNACCTCTGTACCTGCAGGAATATCCTGTGTCGATGAAAGTCTAGAAGATTCAATCGGAGCAGAATCATAATTTTCCTTCAATACAGCCTCAAGNGTNAGACCTGTTGCCTCTACAATACCTGTATTCTTNACGGTAACAAAGATTTCAGTTACTTCACCCGCTAAAGGAGCAGTACTNGATTCTGTAGTGATCGAATTCTTCACTATCTCGATNATTGGTCNAGCNACTTGAACTCTAATTGTNTGATTNGAAGTNGTAACACCATCCTCAGAAGTCAATCGAACAATCACATCATATTCTCCAGCTGTTGCATTCGCTGGAACAACNACATCGAAACTGTATGTTTGCACNGAATCAGCAGACAACATNNTCGATGAGGCGCCAAGTACATCCCAATCTGATGGNGCAAGNGAAGTTNGGTTNACTGAAACNGTATCGTCCCCATTNCCTTCATTCTCNATCGAAAGTTCGATTCTNGTAGTATCTCCNGGCTTTACTCCATAGATGGACTGNANNGATGAATCATCGAAATCAACGCCGTATATCTGAGGGACTCGNACAGTAACTCTCTCATTGTATACGGAACCATCACTTTCAGCAGTGAATCGAATATTCAATGCATGTCCAAGATCAGCATGTCTTGAATCNGTCTGATTNGGACCAGATACTCGCAACATCACNGTACGACTCAGATCNACGTCATCGTCAAGTCCCATTTGCATAGTCCANGTTTCATTCCAAGCACCTTCTGCATTCTCATCTGTAATTGATTCGTTACGAATCTCAAGAGTCCAAAATTCCGAATCNGAACCTACAATATCTGCAGTTACTGCATATGTTTCAACGGCTGTTGTGCCTATAAAATCAACATNNAATGTGAATGTTACAGGATTGTATGAGATTCCTGAGGGNTCCAANGTTACATCCTCTGCACCATCTAATTCGGAACCTTCGCCAACTGAATCAANTACNGTTACGTTCAATGANCGGTCCTCACGGCGATTGAAATCGAGAAGAGTAAGAGGTGATTCTTGAGATTCGCCAACTGTCACAGTTTGACCTGAAGAATANTCCATGACCGTTTCACGTTCAGTAGTGTGGAACTCACTCTCCATACTAACGGAACCAGCCGGCATTAGCATCTCGCTTCCGCCCTCTGAATCAACAGTAATATTCCAACCCGCTCCACGTGAAANTAGATTGATGCTCACATATGGTTGAGATAGCATGATTGCTCCTTCAACAGAANTATCTGCCAANGTATNCTGNGANCCATCGAAGTCAGTCCATTGNGTTCCAACTCGNAATTTACCTGCATTCTCTAAAGTGATATTCACCTCTCCTCCATTGCTTATGCTTGCATCCAATGCTGCTACACCAACCTGAGATTCAGACAAATCAGATGATTCGTATACCACNTANACNACCCAATCNCCAGGTTCAATTGTTGCNGACCATTCACCTGTCCAATTNCCATTNTCCATTACTAGGTCAGGAGAAACTGCCTGNCGTTCAAAACCAATTCCAGGGTAAAGAACAATCGNAGTTGNTGAAGAAATTTCANTCCATCGTTCTGCNGGNAGTATTTCTACAACTCCAGANACTGAAACCGAAGCTGCAGTCATCTCAATATCAGTACTAACAGTCTCGATATCAATTTCAACATAAGTGATGTTAGAACTGAAGCCATCCTTCTCTGCAGAAATTGTGAAATTGCGTTTCACTTGAACAAATTCAGACCAAGTCCCTGCATCATTGCTAACGACAATGATGGTTTCTCCAGTCATGTTGTCTGTGATGGAAACATTCGTTCCTCCAACACCTTCATTGACGTCATACAGATCATCATTATCCAAATCCCAGAATAGATTGCCGCCAAGATTGACCCAACGATCTGCTTCTACTGCAATTTCTTGAGAACCATTGCTACTACTCAAATCACCAATGCTGAAATCATCAATAATCCATCGAGTTTGCCCATCGGTCCGATTCAAGGATACTGTCCAATTACCAGGCATTAGATGAATATCGACAATTCCGTTTTCGCCAGTGGCTGCAAGAGTTATGTCTCCAAGACCATCTTGACTGTGAGCAGTCAAAACATAACTCTGGAGTGCTTGATCATTAGAAGCATCTGTTACATTCAACTGATAATGAGCAGATGTAACTGATTGAATCGAAAGATCCACAGGAGCAGTTGATTCATTAATTGAAATCAAACTTCGGTGAACTGCCATTAAATCTGAACCAGAAATATATGGGTCAACTGCAACAATCCAATCACCTTCAGGCAGGTAATCGCTAATTACACCACTTTCATTCACATATCTCGTAAATGAAGGAGAGGAATCATCAGCAGAAATGAATGTAACAATTCGTTGCGAAACTTGGCCTCCACTCTCATTGGTTAGATTGACATGAGTCAACCATTCAGGAGCCAAAGACACATCCAATTGCTCAGTACCGTTACTCAACCCGTACACTCCCTCTGGAGCATTTCCAATGAATCCTGTATTCCATGCAGTTGAATTAACATCCATCGGATCTTGAGTGCCAATTACAACTCTGTAAGCTCCTGCTTCTACTGAAACTCTTGCTACACCGTCAGAAATCCACTCTGTTCCATTCTCTAGAACTTCAACTACAACCCCGTGAGCGGAACCTTCCAATGGGACTAATTGGAAACCAACAGTACGCATTGTACCATTGCTTTCATTCCCATCCAATGTATGATCCGTAAAAATATGGACATCTACAGTAATATTATCAGGATAAGACATGATATCGTATGATTCATTATTATCTGTATGATTCACTGTAAATGAAGTCACATTCATTCGTTCATCGAACACATCCAATGTCCAAACACCGGGTAGAATTCTGCCACTGAAACGACCATCTGGGTTTACTTCAAACACGAAAGAACCAGAATTTTCAGTACTTGTAGCTACCACTTCAATCGGTCTGAAATCAATTATTCCGATGTCATACTGGTTTCCTACTCGATTCATATCTACTGATCCGCCGATAATCCAGCTAGGTTCTGCGGTCAAGTTGAGAACCATATCTTCAACCACAACATGTTGCTCAGACACAGTCATCTGACTGGACACTGTCAAGAATGTGAAGTTGGCTTCAACTCCTATTGGCAGGAGCATACTATACATTCCGTCTGAATCTGTCAAGGTGCTCACATCGATTGAACCCCAGTGTGCAGTCACCTCAATTCCATTTGATAGAGGCAGTAAATTTCCTTCTGCATCATCAGGCTTAGAGGCATCCAAAACATAGGTCAAGTAACCAGTAACCACTGTACTTTCAACATAATTAAACTGAGTTGTGATATTCTGAGGGCCTTGGTTAATGTCCGTAAATTCGAATTCTGAGAAGAATTGCTTACTTCCATTCAATGAATGAGTTACTGACCATACACCTGGAGGTACTTCGACGTTGTACATCTGTGTCGTTTCATCATATAGAGCAATGATTGGATCCATTTCCTCTATGTACGCATTTGTGAAATTAATCGAGTCGCCTTCAGCGAGTTCAACTGGCATACCATCATCGAACAAGTGGAAGTGAATATCGTGGAACAGTGAGATTGGATCATCCATTGTAACATTCACTGGAACGTCATCATTAACCATGAACATCCTAAATGACTCACTGAAACCATCCAAGTCACTATCTACTAAGGCAGAATAATTGCCCTTAGTAATCGGGCCGAATGAGAATGAACCATTCTCATCTGTATCAATCCAACAAGGAGCATAACCTGAATCAGAACATTCGATAGATGTATCGGATGCACTTCCATTGACCTCAACCAAATGAACTCGACCAGGTAATGCGGTTCCATTCTCATCCTCTATGGTTCCAGAAATATGGCCTGCGGGCACCGAAAGGACGACTCCATTGGCCGGTTCATTCGGAACCGTAAGAGGCATTGGCACTACACTTGTCTCACCATTTGGATAAGTTACAGTAACCTTGTATTCTCCAGGAATGGCATCGATAAGATGGAAACTACCAGGCTTCACCATATCACCACTGAATGTTCCAGTACCAACATACGTTCCTGAACCATTGAAAATTCCATAATGTTCGAGAGATGAATCACTATCATCAATGATGAATGAACCTGTTCCTGTGAAAGAACGACGCTCCATCTGAGTGGTGAAAAGAGCAGTACCATTTGCAGTGAACCTTCCATTTGCAGTTACCTTTCCAATTATGAGATATTCATCTACAGTATTATTCTGAATACATACAAATTCACCATTAGGTATTGTTTCATTTTCACATGAAACAGGATCTGTGACCTCTGTTCCATTTTCATGATAAACAGTACCGATCAATTCACCTATTCCTTCGAACACACCATCGCCAGTAAAGGAATGGCCATTAAGAATTGAACGAGTGTAATTTCCTGTGAAATCGGTAACTGAAATTGTTCCTGAAGCTGCTACTTCACCTGGTCCGGTAAACATGGCTTCACCATCTCCACTAAATCGTAGTTCTTCGCCTGTGATAGTACCATTACTAGTACGGAGAGAGTATCCTTCTGAATCAACTGCGCCCCAAATATTGGTGATTTCAATGTCTAATTCTGCAACAGGTTCTCCCTCGAATTCTTCGTGTCCAGTAAACACAATCTGACCAGTAACTCCTGACGCCTCAACAACAATTGAGACATCAACAATTGCCTCACCATTGCTGTGACCATCATCACCTGAAACATTGACGAATGTTTCACCCAACCATTGTTGCCCGGAAACATTTGCCAATAGACCTGTTACTGGGTTTACTGTTCGAATACCATTTGACTCCGGAGCCATCAAATCGCTATCCCACATATTCCAAGCATTCTGGTTTCCTTTAGCGGATGTAATTGCATCACGGTCGCTCTGTAAATCAACCACTCCAGTGAGTGCAGTCACACGGATTCTTCCCGCAGGAACGATGAATGAGAATTCTCCATTCTCATCTGCATCTGCAGTTCCAATAGGGATCCACCATGAACGAGGGTCATTGTCGATGACTTCGCCATTGGGTTGAACTTCTTCTTCTCCAGAGAAAGCATCTCTTTCGATTAACAAACGTGCATTTGGAACAACACCAAAATCACCAAGTTCAACTGTTCCAGTCAATGTTGCACCAGAATAATACTTCAGAATCTTGGTACCAGTATTTGCATAACCAACATTGGATTGTATATCCTCATCTGTATCTTCATACCAATTTGCAATTACAAAATGATTCATCATAGCACCAGGCAATGGCCTTGCATTTTGTAACACTGATTCGGGAGTTCCTTCTGCTTTGGCTCCGCCGAATTGTTGGCCCGGTTGGGCTGGATTTCCAGAAAGACCGAGGGTTGTAGAACCATAGCCAACATATGTTCTTGCTACCATTGTTTCAAAGAAATCTGCTCGCTGCTGATAATCGATATCAACTAACTCGATTGGTTCAACTGTAGCTCCACTTGCCTGCTTAGTGATATCAAGCAAATATTCTGTTTCATATTCTGACTGAGTTCGTGGAATTACTGGGCCATCTCCTCGTTGTGTTTGATATACAGATTTGATGTACATGTCTGGATCAAGACCAGATAGAGTTGTAGGTGCATAGAAAATTCCTGTAGGATTGTATTGGTGGTAATACGACATAGCATTGTATAGTCCTCCAACAGGGTATAGTCTGCTATCTACTGCAAAATATCGAATGTCGTGGTTTCTAGTTAGGAGGACTCCTGGACCTCCTTCATACGACATCACATCATACTCTACATTAGTTGTGATTTTATGATACACTTCCACTAATGACTCCAAGTCCATTGAAGATTGAAGCATTTGTCGACCTAATGCAAAACGTGCATTCTGTCTATGAAGTGATGTTGAAGGATCTGTTAGACCTTCCATAATATCGGAGGTATACCAATAATCTCCAATAATGTAATGTGATGTTTCGTTGCTACGTTCAGCCGCATTTCCAACTGTAGTATTGAAGCTACTCCAAGCAGCAGATTCTGAACTATCTGTTTCAGTAATCACTTCGCCATTGTGTACCACTTCCCATACTTCAGCAAAGTCACTGAATCCATTTGCATCAAGATGATGCCCAGTGAGCAAGTATGTGTCACCACTACTCTCGACAACTTGCATCGAACGATCGAGAACGAATGAGGAATCAGTCCCAGCAGTAATTACTGCATAAAACTCATCAATTTGAGGATCAGACAATTGGGCCCCTAAAGCGGCTTCAAAACCACTAGAGAATGTTCCACCATTGTGAACCAAGTCACCCAAAGCAAGATTGACGATGAATAACATCAACAAATCCTCTTGACTATCTGCTAGAAGCATGTTTCCAGTAGCAGGTATTCCTGACTGGAAGTTATCCGAGACAGATGGATGTTGCCCCTGAGCTAATGCTTGGAATCCATAATCCCACCAAGAAACGAATGCTGGTCTCTCACTGAATGAAACGTCAGTATCTTGATTGGCAAGCCAATCATACGCACGATTCCAATCGGGTTGATTGAAACCAGGTCCGAAAGTACCCATATATCGACACCCTTGACAATACGCATCATATGCAGGTGTACCTGTTTCAGGGTATGAATTACTCAGCAAACTAAGCGAAGTGAACGGGAAAGGAGTGCGAAGAATCTCAGGCGCAATATTGTGAATCGCGAAATCCACATCTGCCTTTTCTTCACTGCCTCTAGGAATAGCGGAATCCAATCCATAGGTCATGTGCTGAGATGCAACCAATAAGAAAACCAAGAAAATGGCAGGTAGCATTGGATGACTTCTAGAAGCACTAGCAACAGAACGAACTCTGGATCGAGGTGTACTAGTTCCCTTTCTACGCCAGGATCTCACAAACTGAGATGAACCAGCCAATCTCCAAAGAAGTACCATAGAAACGGCACCTGCAATGGCCATAGCTGGAGTTGCATTGAAAATGAAACGGCCAGCAGTCCAAGCCATGTATGAAGCAATAATTACCCAACCACCGATGAACATCTGGCTCTGATCATTCCTTGATAATCCGGCCCAAATTCCGCGAAATGCATAACCTAGTGCCATGAGAGAAACTACTGGACCATAAGATGCCAATAGAGTCGCACGATTAGGTGCTTGTGCTTCAGCAATTGTTCCGAAAATCTTGTTCGCAGAGAAGTAATATCCACCTGTAAACAATATATCCCATCCATTGTATACTTGCAATACAAACTGCAAGAAGGCAAGAATTCCTACGAATACAGATGCAAGTACTACCGTAGCACCCAATACCAAAAGCCATGGTTTATCTCTATACGAAGTTGCAACCCATCCTAGACCAAGAGTTAATCCTGCAATGTAGAACATTGGTTGAAGACCAGATGGATCAAACAGAAGATGGAGTTGATTGTGCCCATAAACTGGAACTACCATCAGGAGTGTAACTAGCATCATATTGCTAGCAGCTGCAGTTAGCATCATACTATCACGTCGTCTGAACATATTCAACACAATCTGAACTGCAAACATTAGGAAGACAATCCCAGGACCATACACGAAACCTTTCCAACCAAGTCCGGTAGTGGCAAAGGCCATTCCAGCTAAGGTCGAAAGTACCATTGACTGAGGGCTGACTCTCCAAGATTCTCTAATCCCATTAATGAGGAACATTGG
>PBDV01000006.1 GCA_002718215.1 Methanobacteriota archaeon | reverse complement strand
TATATCCTTCTGCCCATTCAAAATTATCCATTAATGACCAATGATGATAGGAACGAATATCGAATCCATCCTTGATTGCTTCAGATACAATCCAAAGGTGCCTCTTGAGATGTTCAGGTCGCAGTGTATCGTTTTCATCCGCAACACCATTCTCTGTAATTTCTATTGGAACAGATAGTGGAGATACGAATTCCATAGCTCGTCGAAACCCTTCTGCATACATGGGATAACCAAATTCTGTGGATATCTCATGATCTCTTTTTGCAAATTCCAATTCTTCAGTTGAGGTTGGCATGAAGAGTCCTGTGAGAAAATGTGTGTAATAATTCAGACCAATAAAGTCGAGAGAATTCTTTGCTTTTGGGATTCTTGAACCTAGCATTTTCCCCTTCAAGATACCTTTTCGCCAAGCACCATTCCAAAGGTAGTCCAGGATTCTCGAAACAATCCAATCGATTGGACTCCATCGATTCAAAGGGTCAAAGAGAGTGACATTTTTGGCCAATCCAATAACAGCATCAGGCTTTTTCTCTTTTAGTGAATGATAGACCTCTGCATGAGCTCGCATCAGATTTTTCATGACCTTCGTTGTTAGCAAAATCGATCTTTTTCCTGGCGGGAATTGCCCTAGTGTGTATCCCATTGTTGAGAACACTGTCGGCTCGTTTATGGTGCACCAAACATCAACACGATCTGAAAGAGCATCGAAAACTTTCTCGCAATAATTCAGGAATGATGGAATATTGTTTCTATTCGCAAATCCTCCCTTTTCCTCCCACCAAATTGGATGAGAGAAATGATGCAAAGTTACTACGGGGCGAATCCCCCTTTCTAGAAGATCATCTATCATGGAAGAATATTGTTCCATGGCTTCTTGATTCCAGGTACCTTCTGTGGGTTCCAAACGACTCCACTCAATGGAGAAACGGTATGTAGAGAGCCCTAGATTGGTGAGCATATCGAAGTCATCTTTCCAACGATTCCAATGATCACATGCTGCACCGCTTCTTTCAAAATCGTTTTTTTCTTCAAAATCAGACCAGTTGTTTGAGAGATGTCCTTCGACTTGATGAGCTGCTGTTGCAGTACCCCATTGGAATTTCTCGGGAAAGGAAATGGCATTTAAGTCAATTTCTTCCCAATTGTAGTGAGGCTCTGGATGTTTGTTTCTTAGATATAGGACAATAAACAAACTAATTGCCAAAAGTGCGCTCAGAACTAAGATCAGCCAAAGCCACATGTATGATTCGAACAATAGGTTGGTCTTGGAGGTTCGTTCAGCTGCAATCTCAATTATTGATGAGAATTTAGTGTGTTTTCATTGGATTGAAACGCCGACTTATATGAGAATGAGATAAACCGGTGCTGTGTCGCGTGGACAAAGGCCGACTGCTTTGGTCGTGGGAGCAGGCCCGGGAGGGCTTGCTAGTGCTTTGCTGTTGCAACATTCTGGGGTCGATGTTACGATTGTAGAGAAAGGAGATGCAGTTGGAGGAAGAACTCGCATTATTGAGAAAGATGGTTACAAATTTGACCGCGGTCCAACTTTTTTCCATTATCCGGAAGTGATTGAGGAGATTTTCCAAGCAATTGGAAGAGACGCTCACAAGGAACTTGGATTGATTCCTTTAGACCCCTCTTATCGCTTGGTGTATGGTGCAGGGGGTTCTATTGATGCCACCAGTAACTTGGAACAAATGACTGAACGAATTAGAGAATTATCTGGAGATTCAAATGCTGAAGGTTTTGAACGATATGTGAAGGAGAATCGTCGTAAGTTAGAGGTTTCAAAAGCGTGCTTGCAAACCCCCTGGTATGGTGTTTCGAATGTACTTAGTAAACGGGCCTTTAGAGTAGCTAAAGTTCTCAAACCATGGTCATCTGTTGCTAGTGATTTATCTCGATTATTTGATGATGAACGAGTTCGTCTTGCAATGTCTTTCCAAACGAAATATTTGGGAATGTCTCCATTCCATGCACCATCTTTATTCACAATTCTAGCATTTTTAGAATACGAGCACGGTATTTTCCATGCCAAAGGTGGCTTAGGTTCAATAACGGTTAGAATGGCCGAAATTGCCGAAGAAATGGGAGTAAAAATACATCTTAATTCTACAGTTGATGAATTGGTTTTTGATGGAAAGAAGGTGACTGGTGTTAGGATTGGAGACGAGACCTTCTCAGCTGATAAAGTAGTATTGAATGCAGATTTTGCTCACGCGATGACCACATTAGTTCCGAATAATATGAGAAAGAAATGGACCAATAAGAAATTAGCAAAGAAGTCGTATTCTTGTTCTACTTTCATGCTCTATCTAGGTGTAGACAAAATGTACGATTTACCCCACCATCAGATCTATGCTTCAAAAGAATATGAACAGAATCTCAAGGAGATTACTGAACATAAGATATCTTGGACAGATCCGTCAGTATACGTACAGAATGCCTGTATTACCGACCCATCTTTGGCTCCTAAAGGGCACTCTACAGTGTATGTGCTGGTCCCAGTTCCCAATACACACGATAGTATTGTTTGGGATGAAATAAAGGAAGATTATCGCGAATTAATCCTGAATCAACTTGGTAAATTGGGATATGATAACATTCGCGAACATATCGTTTCTGAGACGATAATGACTCCAGATGATTGGAGTTCATCAGATATCTATCGCGGAGCAGTTTTCAATCTCGCTCATGGATTGGATCAGATGCTTTGGCGCCGTCCGAAAAATCGTTTTGATGAGTTTGAAAACGTCTACCTTGTAGGAGGGGGAACCCACCCTGGTAGTGGACTTCCTACTATTTTTGAAAGTGCTAGAATTAGTAGTAAATTGCTTTTGGCAGATGTAGGAATCAAACCGGATTGGAATGGAGTAGACCCTTGGTTCCCTGATCAAAAACATCCATTGAGAAAATCCCATAGTGCAACAGTTTCGTAGATATAGATAGGATTTGGAAATTATGGAACCGATTAATTTAGCACTTTTCATGATAGCAACAATTTGGATTGGCCCTTTCTGGATGATGATGCTAATTCAACCGGAATCAGAACGAACAGCATCGTGGATGGAAGGACCTTGGTTTGTCTTAGGTCCTTTGATTGCATATCTTCTGACTGTCGTTTTGAATCCAAGTGGAATAATCGATTTAGTGTCTGGAAACCCCACTCAAATTGCGGACACACTTGTGGTATTATTGGGAACAGAAGAAGGAACAGTATTGGCGTGGACTCACATGATTGCTGGCGACATAATTGTCACTCGTTGGATGTGGAAGAAGGCTTTACAGAATGGATTACCAATGATTCAGACTAGACTTATTGTGATGATGGGGGTAATGCTAATGCCAGTTGGATTATTGCTTCATGTGTTGTTGAATAGAGAATAATAATTCTCTTAAGTGCACCTTCGTTCGATTGGTAAGGTCCCAATGCGTATAGAGCACGATTTGAAACTAACATTCGATGATGTACTAATCAGACCTAAGCGTAGTACGTTGGTATCAAGATCTGATGTTACATTGGTCCGTGACTTCAAATTCAGACATTCAAACAAGACTTGGGAAGGTGTTCCAATTGTTGCTGCAAACATGGACACTACCGGTGTTTTTGGAGTAGCTAAAGTTCTCCAAAATCATGGAATGCTAACCTGTCTTCAGAAATTCTACTCAACTAAACAGTGTTCAAATGCTTGGGATGATGGAGTAGATCCAAGATATGTTGCTGTAACGTGCGGTTCTACTGAAGATAGTTTGGAA
Organism: Methanobacteriota archaeon; assembly: GCA_002718215.1. Classification (GTDB taxonomy): domain Archaea; phylum Thermoplasmatota; class Poseidoniia; order Poseidoniales; family Thalassarchaeaceae; genus MGIIb-N2. Next base: position 56,853 of record PBDV01000006.1, on the reverse strand, counting down.
TTACTGAAGAAGAAGATGTCCACAAGTCAGGAACTTTCTATGATTTGTGTTGATGTAGCAAATGGTTACAGAGAGGTTTTCTTGGATTACATCAAGGATGTAAGAAGCAATTTTTCTAATGCAATTGTGATTGCTGGAAATGTAGCTACTAGAGAGATGACTGAGGCTTTGTTATTGGCAGGAGCAGATATTGTGAAGGTCGGAATAGGACCCGGATCAGTATGCACCACAAGAAAGGTAGCAGGTGTAGGCTATCCACAATTATCAGCTATTTCAGAATGTGCAGATGCTGCACACGGACTTGGTGGGCACGTCATGGCTGATGGAGGATGCTCATCTCCTGGAGATGTTGCTAAGGCATTTTCAGCAGGTGCTGACTTTGTTATGCTTGGAGGAATGTTAGCAGGACATGATGAATCTGGAGGAGAATTAGTGGTAGGAGAAAATGGGAAGAAGTACAAGTCATTCTATGGTATGTCTTCTGCAAAAGCCATGCAAGAGTATTATGGAGAGGTGGCAAAACATCGAGCTCCTGAAGGCAAGGAGGTTCGAGTTCCTTACAGAGGTGAATTGGAAGAAACAGTCCAAGCCATTTTGGGAGGAGTAAGATCTGCTTGTTCATATGTTGGCGCTAGGCGGATAAAGGATCTACCAAAGTGTACTACATTCATTCGAGTAACTCGTACAACAAACGAAGTATACCAACGGTTCAACGTTGAAGAATAGACGTTAGGAATCAATCCTGCTAGAGTAGTGATAAGTCTCCCACTAGTGCATCAACTGCCCTTCTAGGGCCTAGGATTCCAACAACAGTCAATGTCCCCGGAGGAATTTCCGTATGCCCAGCATCCTTCACCATATACGACACTAGACCAGCCTCTTGCGCTTCTCCAAACAATCGTTTTAGTGAATCTTCATCAGGAATTTTTAGTGCGATTTTCCGAGCACCTTCGTTTCTCCATCGATTTAGCAAATCAGGTTCTGATTTTCGAGCTTTGAGGGCAACTTCGACTGCAGCATGACCTGCCTGTGCAACCAATTTTCCAGAACTTAATTTGAGGTCAGTTCTAACAATCAAAACCATAGTTGAACTTTGATCATTCGGTTCTAGACTCATTCACGACACTCCTGAAGTTCAGACCAGTCGAGGACAAAGAGCGCGATAGTATTCGGTGCATCGATGGACCAAGAGTTACAGCAATCACCAGATTCCCTGCTGCATGAAGCAAATCGAAGGGCAACCCAGTAATTAGGTATGCAATGAAAACGCTTGGTGTAGGATCTGCAATTAACACCGATAAAGAGGCCATGAAGTCGAATACAAATGCCGCAATAAACCCAGCAATAATCAGACGAACTTTCATTAATTTTTCATCAATAATGAGTTGATCTGCAGCTGCTGCTCCTCCTAATGCAACTATTGACCAACCTCCCGCTTGGAATAATGTCCAAATCCCAGTTCCAAGAAANATATTTGATAAAACAGTAACAAGAATNGCAATTCCAATTCCCTTTCTTGCTCCATAGATTGCTCCTACAAGCAATAGNCCAATTGTAACTGGTTGTACGTTAGGAATTGGACCAAGTATTACNCGGCCCAGTGATAGAGCAACGACAATTCCAAATGCCCAAAGAACAGCCNTTTGATTTCNGTTTTCAGTTCCTCCNCCAAACAATGAAAATAATGCTACAGATACCAANAATATNTCTGTAATTAGAACAGTCTCTGGTGGTGCAGTGAGTGCATGGAGACCGAGCATATCTTCACCTGAACCGGGAACGGCCTTAAGCGATTCCGATTGGGATTAGTTCTTATTCATCAATAATCTGCAGATGAAGTCATGACCCAACTAAGATTNGTATTGGATGTAATCATTAGGCNCGATGCACCGACTGATGCCATCTCTCCATTTTCATTGAANCCCCAATATGTGGAATAGTCTGAGGCTCCTGCAACACCATCGATTGTGTGAATGAAGGCCCCCATTCCAACATAATANGNCACATCAATCGAGAAATTTTCTCTNAGTTGAAGTGCTTCCATCACNCGATATGCAGAAGTNTTGTTNGAAACCATTACTGGTTCAAAGGTGATCGAACCGTTGGTCAATCTATCCTCTAGATTTGCGGTTTCATTTCCTCTCTCACCAAAATCAAGAGTAACTATGACACTCAACTCACCAATTTCATCTTCTTCCAAAGGTAAAGGCTCTGATTGGCTAACACATCCNGCGANAGTAGAAGTCAGTATCATCAAAATTCCAANTACAAGGGCATAGTTNCGGTTANTCATGGAGTNTNAGTGCNAACNTAGTCGGTTTATCAATTTGTTACCGTCATGANAGTCGTTCTTTGAGAATTGCTGATACTTTTTTNCCATCTGCNCCTTTNCCAAGACGTCCNAGAATTACTCCCATTAGTGGCCCCATTGCACCCATCCCTCGTTCTGCAATGAAATCAGCACGNTCCGCTAATATTTCATCNACNATTGCTTCAATNCTNGAAGCATCGGCTGGCTTNAATNCATCTTCNTCNGCAGTTGCTGTAAACCAAGCAGACATCACTTCTCGTTCCGTTGGCCAAACTCCTTGTTTCAGAGCCTTTGATGTTAGAGGAATCAATCCTTCTCTAGTCATATCTCCATTTTCTCTACAGGACAAGGCCAAGCATAGGAGAGAATAAGGAACATCATCATCNACNAATCCAGCATNTTCGGCAACATCATTGANTGTTTTATCAAGAATTAAACTAGTCCATGCTTTTGCTGAAACACCTTCAGGCAATGGTGAACCATCATCGAATGGATTGTGAATGATATCATCNAATTCAGCNCCCAATAGGGCTTCNATTTGATTATCAGATAGCCCTAGTGGTTGAAGCCTTTCTAGACGTTCTTGAGCAGTTGGTGGCATGTTTGTTAAGACACGTTCCCAATCACTATTGTTGATTATTCGAACAGGAACATCAGTTTCAGGATACATTCTTGCCGATCCAGGAAGAGGGCGCATTGGAGCTGTAGTTCCATCTTCTGGAGCACCTTTTCGAATAACCACATTACGAACTTCTTTTGGAATTCGATGATAGGATAATCGCGCCCGATTGATCACAGATTCCAAAGCTAACATTGCTTGCCATTCTGGTGCAGCACACAAAACAAACCCATCACTATCCTTCAATTTCATTTTCGAACGTACTGCATTTACTTCAACATCTGTGATTCCATACGCCGGTAATTCATCGCTATGGAATATACCCGCTACACCAGCGAGTTTTGCTGCTCCGGCTAATTCTCTTCCCAATCGAGGAAGTTGAGCACCTTCGTCATCGAGAACTTTCTTCCCGATTCTGCCAGCTAAATCTGGCAATGAAACGGCGAGTATTGCACCATTTGAAGCAAGAGTTTGCTGAATCATTGTTGAATCACAAGATGCAAATTCCATAGAAAGATCTTGAGGGTTAAATGGAAATTTTTCTTCTACAAATGAACGTACTTGATTTTCAATTTTATCATCATCATCGTCACGATTTGGTGGAAGTTGTGGAAGGTTATCTTCAGCCCTCAATTCATTTGCCAATCTGTAGAAATGAATTTGTCTAGCCATTTCTAATCTAATGATTCGAGGAACCCAATCTAGATCTTGAGTGCCTTTGATTTCTACACGATCGCCACAAGCAATTGAAACATTGAGATCTTGTCGAATGGTACCTAAACCTCTTCTTACTGAGCGGGTTGATCTTAGCAGAGTCCCTAATGTACGGGCAGTTTCCATTGCATGATCTGGATTGATGATATCAGGTGCAGTAGCAATCTCCACTAATGGAATTCCTAATCTGTCTAGGATGTATACAACTTGTTCTCCCTGACCTGTTGAGCGAGTCTCTAATTTCCTTGCTGAATCTTCTTCTAAAAGCAATACATCAATTCCAACATCTCCTCTTTCAGTACTTACTTTTCCAGAAGTGCCAATTAGAGTCGTTCGTTGAAAACCTGAGGTATTGGAACCATCTACAACTTGTTTTCGCATTGTTTGTAAAACCTCAACTGGGTGCATTTCCAACAAAGTCGAAATCGTCATTGCGATGTCTAATGCATCATCATCTAGGCCTGATGGAGGTGCATCATCTAATTCGATTAAACCTGAATTCGGACATTGAATGTATACGAAAGAACGCTTTCTTTTTTGTTCAAATCGTGCTGCTACGTCAATGGCACCACCTTCGCCTGATGTAGCATTGAGTCTCCGTTCAACTCTGTTCCAGTCAGAAGGGATTGATTCAATTCCCATTTCAAAGAGATTACTAGGTTGTCTTGAGTGAAGTTTTCCTGAGTTTAATTGTTGATGGATTTCTAATCCACACATGAAGCCTAAAGCACTAGGGTCAAGGGAGTTTGCGTCATCCACTGCTCCCACTGGCTCGGCTCCCATACTATTCGGAAGAGTAGGAGGGATATGAGCGCCCCGCTTCAATTGGGNCTCCATTGGCCCGGTCTAGACATTAGAATCTGNGTATCTCGATTCAATCTCTCTATNGTTTTATCAATTTCATCAAGGTCATCAATTCCCATTGCCTTTGCTCGGCTGTAGATATCACTGGTCATTGCATCTCCTCCAGTTTCAGATACAATATCCCTTACGATTTTCAACACAATTCTATTCATTTGAGCTTGGCCATANGATGATCCTGTTGCCATTTCAGCNTCTGAACCAACACCTTCTTCCTCTCTCCAATGACTGAAGATTGCTATTGCCATACTCGCATCATCTTGAATGACTTCATNTCTCAAATGCATTCTTGCATGGGCNTCNGCNAATCGAATTAGAGATTCNAATGCACGTGCACTGATAGGAATTGGCTGNTCTTCNCTAGAGTTTGCTANNGTGTTTGCATCCTTNGCATATTGAGTTCTAGCNTCTTTGTAATAATCAAGAATCATTGTTTTCGCTTCATCNGTTAACATTGGAGAATGGTTGGTTTTTGCATATGCGATGTATTTCCTAAGGAATGGAACNGACAGATATTCCCTTCCATCNGTATTTTCCTTGTAAGTTACTTCTTCATCTTTCGTTACCGGGTTCTCAAATGTATTTTCCTCTACTTTACTCTCAGGAACCCCTTTGATTCTGCTTGCCATGATATGTCTTGCAATACTTGCATCATTGTCTTCGTTNACTTGGTCTTTAATGAGCCAAATGATATCGAATCGAGTTGCTAGAGGGATAGGTAGTCCAGTTTGATTGAAGGCATACATGAGATTTTGATTCGGGCCAACATCAAATGTTCCTTTNGCAGGGTTNGCTGCTGAAAGAACAGCACACCTTGCTCTAAGTTGTGTGGTGATTCCNCCCTTGCTCACCGAAATTTGTTGCTGTTCCATCGCTTCNTGAAGAGAACCTTTGTCTTCCTTACTGATTTTGTCNATCTCATCAATACAAGCAATTCCTAAATCNGCTAGAGGCAAGACTCCTGCTTCCAAAGTAAAACGCCCATCACCGAATGAATCTCTAATTGCAGCAGCAGTCAAACCGGCAGCAGAAATATTCCCACCTGATGCAAATCTAGCACGTGGAGCCAATTTAGACATATACGTGAGGAGCTGTGATTTTGCAACTCCAGGATCACCCATTAGTAGGATATGTATGTCTCCTCTGTTTCTGGTTCCATCAGCATTAATTCTAGATACTCCTCCNAAGAGTTGCATAACTAGACTGCGTTTTATTTGTTTNAGNTTCTTTGTAACATCAATGATTGATGGTGCTATGGAACCTTGCATTATTTCCATCAAATCCGGTCTTGCTGCNACTTCTCTGATCTTTTCTTTTTCTTCTTCTGAGGGNTGNATATCTGTGAAAGGAGTGGANTCTCTTATGGCAGAATGAAGGCTNTACACAATCTCAAACATTGCAGACTTTTTGTTTCGATGATATCCNGCCTGAGTATATGGGATTAGATTCGCTGTTACTCTTTCACCNGGAAGNTATCTATTGCATAGGATTCCTTCAATCAAGACNTTTCCACGACTTGGCTGCCCGCTNCCCTTTACTCNTTCAGGTANCTCTTGAATCTCAAGATATTGATTGTTAATCCAAGTACAACGATCTCCATTCAATGTGAAACGAGTCGANCCNGCTCCTGAAGCTGGNAATTCACANCCACTGCAAATTAATGGTTCTTTGAGTTCCAATTCGTTTTCTTGACGAACCATCGTATCTCCNCCGCATGANTCACAACNCCACGTTGCTTCGTANATACGTGGGCGAATTTCGGAGACNTTTGTGATAACGACATTTACNCTTCTAAGCCGATTNAGGTCATCAGATCCNATNTCTCGAAGATCAGATTCGACGTCTGGAGGAAGATGTTCNAAGAGNANGTCTGGGNTGATATTCAATCCATTTTCCTTACATCTTTCAGCCAGAATTCGTTTTCCCATTCCAATCATTCTTCTGGGATCAATTAGTATTCGCTTAGCAAAATCTGGATCCCACGATTGTATGTCGTTAAATCGTAGTCGGAATTCAATAGAATTGTTTGTGAGGAGTTGAATGTCTTGGGATTTTACTTCTTGAAAGAAGGTCTCCCANCGGGAGCCAAAATCTTCCATCTGGAGTGCCATTTTGTTCACCAAGGACTTGCTCGTTAGAATCGGCCGTCTATGAATCAAACGGCTGATGTCCTTTCAACCCCTTGTTTTCTGATGGAAATNAANCATTCTCTGAGTAGTCNTTTCTGTCNTTTCAAAGATTTCTTTTGGAAGATAATAACAGCGATAATTTAGGAACCTACANTAATTCGCCNTTTTATGGAACACACACGTTCNGGAAGTGANCTCCTCGTACGACTTGACCCCGGAGAAGAAATTCATACAGTTCTGAAGCAACTGGCGGATGACCTTGGATTTGATGCGGCNGCTATCACAAGTGGNATTGGACGAACTCGAGACAATCAATATGGGTACATGAATGAAGAGGGNGTTTACCAAAAACGTCTATTGTCTTCTGCNTCNGAATTGGTGAGTCTGTCTGGNAATATNGCTCGCACACAAAAGGGAGANGCATTNACCCATATTCACTGCTGTTGGTCCGATGACGACAATAATGTTCACGCNGGCCATNTATTCGAGGCAACAATCCATGTTGTTGCAGAAATCCATATCAGAGTCATGGATCATGCGATGATGACACGTTGCCCNCTTGTTGACCTGGAGTTATTGGGTTTGGAATTTGACTAGAGTTAATTGGAGGCCATTNAATGCCAAAAACNACCATTGGTGAGTTGACNCGAACAATTTGCTCGGAGTACTGTGTCCATTTGGTTCCAGATTCNTCNAGAGCNTGGAACGGGCCCCAGATTATTTCCAACTTGGATGAACAATGCAATGTGGTTGTTACAGCAACAGATGCAAGTTTAGAAGTCATTCAAAGAGCAGTAGATTTGAATGCAGATATTCTCATTTGTCATCATGGATTAACATGGACAAATGGCAATATNTCTCTGCCAAATAGNGGTGATTTAGAATCTCCAAGAACGCAATTAGCAATAGAGAATAATCTCACAATTATTGGGCTACATCTNCCAATGGATGCACATCCAACTCTNGGAAATAATGCAGNTCTTTCAGATAAAATCGGCGCTNAGGNTTCNGGCACNTGGTTCACTACTAAGGGGNANCCTAGTCCATTATCAGAATTTTTTGTTGAGCAAAGAGATTATTCAGATTGGCCCGAAATTATCGAAATTGAAGATGGTAGAAAATCGATGAATATTGGAATAATTTCGAAATTAGAATCATGTACAAGATCTGAGTTAACATCTCGATTACAANANTCAATTCAAAGTGAACAAACAAGTNGTGAACAGGTCCGATGTTTTCCTGAAGATCGAAACNTAGAATCTGAATTNGTGGATGTTGTTGCAATATGTACTGGAGCAGCCGGAGGNGCAATNGTAGATGCNATGGAGTTNGGTGCAGATGTACTCATTTCNGGAGAGGGNCCTGCACATGCNGCTATACTTGCTCANGAATCTGGAGTTGGTTTNCTATTAGGAGGCCATCATGCTACAGAAACTGTTGGGCCAAGAGCATTAGCTGATTGGCTAAAANCAGAATCTGATTTGAGAAATTGGGGTTTGAAAGTGAGTTTTATTTCAGCTCCAATAGGGCTGTAGTGGCNTTCGAATCGAGATAGTATCTATGCGAATGCTGATGTGTTTAATGCCCGAGGANATNTCATGGGCGAGGGACTCGATTATGCCAGTTCCGGCGTAGATATTGATTTGGAAGGCGACGCAGTCTCTTCNCTAATCGGCGCNTTAGGGCNCTCTGTNAGACTTCCTGGAACGAAGGGNGCACCNGTAGACCTTCCNGGAGGATTTGGTGGCCTTGTTGAATTTGGAGATAATTTTCTTGCCNTAGCCACAGATGGAGTNGGCTCNAAATTATCGATTGCAACGAAATTGANGCAATGGTCTGGTGTAGGAATTGATTGTATGGCAATGAATGTCAATGATTTGTTNTGNGTAGGTGCTGAACCAATTGCATTTGTCGATTATATTGCAGTTCCAAAACCGGATCCAGAAACTCATGCAGCAATTGGTGAAAGTCTCGCAGAAGCGTGTAAGAGGGCAAGAGTCACTCTNGCTGGAGGAGAAACTGCAAGTCTTCCGGGGATTGTTACTGAATTGGATCTCTCTGGNACGGCTCTTGGCTGGCTANCAAAGGGAAGTGAAATTACAGGTATTAACCTCAAAGAAGGCGATGTTCTCATTGGTCTTCCATCATCAGGNGTTCATTCCAATGGATATTCTTTGGTTCGCAAGGTAATGGAAGTATCNGNTTNTTCCTGGGANGATCCATGGCCATTAGNAANCGANGAAGGNNGAATCGAGCGTTTNAATGACGGGCCNATNACATTTGGAGAAGTNTTTCTGAATCCAACGCGAATCTATGTTGATCCAGTTATTGATTTGATTCAAGATGGCCCNTGTTCCTCTGAGAATATACATGGAATTTGTCATATCACAGGTGGAGGTTTGTCAAATTTGCTTCGTCTTCATGATTCCTTGGGTTGGCATATTCATTCNCCATTACCTATACTTTCTGAGTTTAAATGGATTGAAGAAAACGGAAAAATCGAGAGACGTGAAATGTTCAGGACNTTCAATATGGGNTGNGGCATGATNATTGCNGTNGATNCACAAGTNTCCTCAGAAGTNTGTTCTTGGTTACAANAAAGGTTGGAGGGAACCGCGATAATTGGTGANGTTGTAGATAATGGNCACAAGGTTACACATATTGAACCAGATGTTGTGTTTGAACACTATTGATTAGCATCCTTGAAATATTCTCAAAGAACAATGGCCATATGNTTCCTTGTAATCTTTGTAGAACATTGACTGAAGATGAGGAACTTATGGGNGGACTTTGTNGTGTTTGNACTCCATGGTGGCCCACTGTTAAGTCAAAGGTAGAATTGACNCCAGCNTGGCAAAGAGATGCAGAAGAATGCAAACNTTCTGATGACACAATGAAATGGATTGAAGAAAATGAGATTGAACCAGATGACAATGGTTGGTCACTTGTCCTTTCTAAGATAATGGAAGATGTTGAACCATCAGAATTGTTAGATGAATGGGATGATTCATCGATATCAATCATTTTGAATGATATCAAACGAGTGATATTACCTGANTTGCCCATGTTTCAGCATGGNATCCATCGNATTCAGACACCATTTGAACTTTCATCTGATCTGAGATTTGGTAAGGTTATGGACACNGAAGTTCTGTACGATAATGGGGTATTNCGGATTGATGGATATCATATTGCATATGGGCCGGGAAATTTGTTGATGCGTTTTCTTCTTGAAAACCGTCCTGATCCCGGAGGGCGCTTTTCTAGAATCATGCAACAATTGCTNGGCCTAAGTGCCAAAGANCTTAGTCAGAAAGAAAGACTTCCNGTGACTCCTTCTAATAGGAAATGGGAAGGAGGATTTCGTTTAGCAGGTTCAGTTAGACCATTCTTATTAGGTTCAGAATCTAGTTTTCCAGACCCTCCATTTGATTGGGAACCNGAAGGGTTTGAGTTGGTGGTATTGGATAATAAACAACAGAGACATCGAATGNCACTACCNAAATCAAGTAGAGCNATTGAAGCATTTACGGCAATTTGGAATGGCCGCGATGGTTCNCGTTTAGCTNGTCATTTACGAGGNATATCTTTCCGATGGGCNCTAAGNTCNGGAATTATTCAAAGCGATAGTGTAGCAAATCCAACTGAACGTTCGTTCCTTCTTCTAAGATCAATTATTGATNCNTCTCCAAATATCAAAATGGACGGATTTCAAATTTCTATTATTGGTTCTTCAGGTGTTGAATGGAGAATAANTGCAGGTGTTGGAGTTCATGGNGCNCCATACATNGTCAGNCCAGTAGGTAGAACAAAAGAAGGGAAGACAGTACTGTTCAGAGAGGTATGTGCATATGATGCTGCAGATGAATTACCAATTGGAGATCGGATAGCCACAATGACCCTCAGTCTATTGAATGATGAGAATACAGCTAAGAGAGTGGACACAATCAGAATGGGAATCAATATGGTAAAACGCCACTTTTCAGATACAATTCACCCCCCACGGTAAGTGCCATAGTGATGAGCCCCTTCTTCGACACATGGAAGAAGCGGAGACAACACTTCTTCTGGAGGGGGCAACTCCCTCAATACTCCCACTTCCTTCGGAAACTGACGAGCATTTTGGAAGAGGCCCAGGTTCCAAAGGATTGAGAGAAGTCTTTCATAATTCAGCAATGGAGGGAAGTAGAACTCGTTCAGTTTTACTAATGCATCATATTCTGTCTAGTTCAACATTACCTGAAGGTAAGTTTCGAGTTTTGGACGGTTTGGGAGCATCCGGAATACGTTCTCGAAGATGGGTAACAGAACTTCCATCCATTATGGTCAATTCGTTGGATATTCATGTATGTGATCTTGTTCCAGAATCGTTGAATTGGGTGGAGAAGAATGGCGAAAAATTCCATCCAGAACACCCATTAACTCTGATCCCAGGAGACCTCCGTTCTCGAGTTCTAGAGGGTGGTTGGCATTGGATTGATCTGGATCCTTATGGTTCACCGATGCAATTTCTTGATCCGGTTATCCAAGCACTTTCTCGTGATGCAATTCTTGAGGTAAGTGCTACAGATACTGCTGCACTTACAGGGTCTAGCAAAGGACCAACAATGCGCCGATATGGCGCTTTTGTTCGTACTGATGATTGGGCTCATGATTCAGGTCTTCGAGTTCTTTTGGCCAATGTGGCTCGAACTGCTGCTCGACATGATCGATCAATTGAGCCTTTATTGTCTGTTTGGGAATCACATCATCTGAGAGTATCTGTATCTGTAAAAAGGTCGAAACAAGGAGCTAGTGCAGTTGAGAAAAATATTGGTTGGAGAGTAGCAAATCCAACATCCGAAGAATTAGCATCAAGTATCGAAGCAGGATTGCATGCTCATGGTAGTCCAGAACGAAGTCAACCGTTTTGTTTTCTTCCGTTTCGCCATTCTATTAATCACAAAGATCGACGAGTATCTGGTCCTCTTTGGATTGGCCCCTTAGCTTCTTCAGAGGTACTTTCATCATTCAATATGGAAATAGCAGAGAAGTTATGTGTTCCAGATATTGATTCACTTGCGTCATGGGGTTTTCCAAGTGAAGAGCACGATTCATTGATTGAGAATTCGCGGCGTTCTGTCCAAAAAGCAATTCGTAGATTTTCAGAGGAAGCCCATGTGGATCCTCGTTCATCCTTGTTAATTGTAGATCGATTACATCCATATATTCCTCTACTCGGGCCTCCGTCTCCAGGAAAACTTGCGGAAGCTCTGACTAATTCTGGCCATCCATCTTGTATTGCATCATATCCTAATCCAGCAATATTGACATCTGCTCCATGGGAATTAATCCATAATCTTGCTCAAGAGGTATCCACTGCTGGACCTAATTCGTAGTTAACCACCAATGTAAGACATCTCAATTTTTGGTAGTGAAATTGTCCCCGGTTTCGGAGATTTATTTCTGATTTCCGAATATCGATCATTTCTCATTGACCAAATTTCAGAAATTATATTTTGGACATCATTTTCATTTGTCTTGTTGCGTAAAATCGATTTCAAATCAGTTCCATTTGTTGTGAAAAGACAGGTGTACAATTTTCCTTCTGCGGAAATTCTTGCTCGAGTACAATCTCCGCAGAATGGTTGGGTAACCGATGATATGAAACCAATTTCGAAACCGTTTCCTCCTTCTACACTCCACCTTCTAGCAACTTCTCCACGTTGAGTAGAATTGATTGGGGTTAAGTTGAAACTTTTTCTGAGATAGGCTCTGATTTCGGAACTAGGAATTACATCGTTATATCTCCATCCATTGTGGTTTCCAACATCCATGAATTCAATAAATCTCAAGGAAACTGGAAGGTGTGCAAATTGCTCAATCAATCGATCGATGTCCTGTTCGTTCACTCCTCTTCGTATTACTGAATTGATACGAACTTGACCTAAACCACATTCAATTGCTTCGTCAATACTATCCAGTATTGATTGCAGACGTTCTCCTGACGTACCTGTAATTTTTTCAAACACTATCGGGTCCAATGAATCAAGACTAAATGTAACACGATTTAATCCAGCATTCTGGAGTTTTTTACCCCGCCCACGAAAAAGTAGACCATTGGTGGTCATGGCAATTTCTACTGGATGTTTTGAGAGCATTTGAATTAGATTTTCAATATCTCTTCGCAATAGTGGTTCTCCACCAGTCAGTCGAATTTTCTTTATTCCCAGAGGCACCAAAGATTCTACAACAGAATTAATTTCTTCAAAAGTCAGCAATTCATTTCGATGCATGAATTGATGATTTGCATCAAATACCTCTGCTGGCATGCAGTAATCACATCGCATATTGCAACGGTCTGTAACGGAGATTCTCAAATCATGGAGGGGGCGACCCATTTGGTCACTTAACTCCTCCATAACAGGGTAAGAGAAGAGACGCTGCATCAATAATCCCCTCAATTGATTGAAGTAGTATTGTGTATACGCATATACATGCACAAGGGACTGACTATAGCTGGGGGGGCTGTCACTGGTATCTTCCTAATATTAACGATAATTGGTGCTGTAGTCACTGGTTCGGCAGGCGAAGAATTGGAAAATATTGATGATGATCCTTCATCATATTATATCGTATCAGAAAATGGTTTAGCCTCTTTCACCTATATCGACGAAGATCGTCAAGGAAGTACAGCTTTCGAAGTGTTACTTACCTTGGAATATGTGGACTCTGATGGAGATGGATTTGTAGACAATTGTAGAAATTACACAATTTCTGTAACTGATGAAGATGGTGTCGATGTGACTGAAAATGTCACGGAAACACCCTACTCCAAAGAATGTAGATACGAACAATACTATGCCGAAGATCCGATGCATAAAGGAATGGTGAGTGCTGCATTTGTCTGTGAAACATATGATAAGTCAGTCCGTAACGATTGCACTATTAATGATAACTTCACAGTTTCAGTATTAGATGAGAACAACGTTTCAGTTGATTTTACTCTTTTTGATTATGATGCTTATATGATTATGTTGATAGAAGAAGGAATTGGAGCTGGCGGTGCTTTAGTTGGCGGCATTGGTTTAGCTTCGGCCGGCTGTTGCATGATTCCAATTGGTTTGATTCTCTTGATAATTGGCTTAGTTTTACCTGGCCCTCAACAACCACAAATGATGGGTGGTCCTATGCCAATGGTGTCTTCTATGCCTGTAAATCAAGGCGTAGTTCCAATGCAAGCCCCTGTTCAATCAAATATGCAACCACCATTGAGTGGTGGAGCCACAGGCTCAGAGGTTCCAGATATGGTTGCGGCTTATACAAATCAATTTACACAACCACCAACAGAATAAATATGAAAATACAAAGGTGAAAATTATGATTGGAATTTCAGACAAGGCAAAGGAGATGCTTCTCCAATTCCAACAGAAAGCAGATGATGATATTGAACGTGTATTGAGAGTTGAGATTATTGGACGTGGAGAAAAGGGATTTCGATATGATCTTAATTTGGTAGATCTTCAAGAAAAGGAAGAATCGGATATTGCTTGTGAAGTTGATGGAATGACCGTTTTAGTCGCTGAAAGAAGTGCCCAGTATATGGAAGGTGCAACGTTGGATTTCGTTGAGACATTAATGGGGGGGGGATTCCAATTTGAAAATCCTAATCCGATGTGGGTCGATGAAATTTCAGTTGCAGTTGCCGAAGTTATTCAAACAGATGTAAGTCCAATGGTTGCCTCTCATGGGGGCACCGTGGAATTGTTGGGAGTGGATGGAGACAAAGCCATCATTGCTTTTGGAGGAGGTTGCCAAGGTTGTGGAATGGTAGATGTTACACTAAAGCAAGGAATCGAGGTAGTCATTCAACAGAAGGTGCCATCAATCACATCCATTGTTGATGCTACAGATCACGAAGCTGGTACCAATCCATTTTACTAACATCAAACCTTTTTTTGTGGCCCCTTGATTGTTTCAGTATTGCCTTGTAATCTTGCTAATGCTGCTGCTGCTTCTTTACCAGAAAGAAGCGCTCCCTCAACACTACCATGCAGCATATGATCTCCACAAACAATCGGATCTTCTCCATTCTTTGGAACATTCGTGAGTCTTTGCCCTGCATTTGTTTCCGGGAGAGCATTAGGAATATGTTGTACGCACAATGTTTTCCATGAAGAAACGGTTCCATCTCCAAACCATTTGCCCAAGTCTAGTCTAACTGCATCTTCGATTTGCTCTTTGGATATCATTCCTTTTTTTGATGCACAATCTCCTACCACCGTTGCCGTCACTAGGCTTCTACCAGTTGGCGCATATGATGATTGGATGTCTGAAGGAACTGCCACGTATGCGACAATTGAATCATTTTCATGGAGATTCCCGTTGAGCAAGATGTGTTTAGATCGTATTGGGGATGCAGGAGCATCGAAATTTACTGTCCAAACATCCCTACCAAGTTCTTCACTGGGTTCTGCAAATGCCTTAATCACCAAATCGAATCTGTGAGCTTCACCTCTGAATCTTAGTGCTTGACTTTCAATACGATTGATTTCCACTCCCAATCGAATATTGTCTCTCCCGAATTCTTCTGCCATTGCCAAAGGTGCTGCTTGAATTCCATCCTTTGGTAAGACCATTTTTCCTCTTGCCATCATTCGGAAAATAAATCGAAACATACGTTCAGAAGTTCTTAGTTCAGATTCTAGAAAAATTCCACTGAATAATGGAAGAAAGAAACTGTTGATGGCTTTATCACTTATTTTTCTCTTTCTAAGATAATCCATTGTTGTTCCATCATCTCCATCAAATAACCCATCTAGTGGGCCTTTCAGAACTCTTCTTCGAAGTGAAGCAATCTTGATTAAATCTCCAAAGGAGAGGAATCTATTGAATGCACTGAAAAAACCTTGAATTGGATTTCTCCAAGGATCTGCCATCAACTTAGTTCGAATTTTTTCATCTGAAGCATCAATTATTTTTGCCCCTGGTTTGAATGCTTTACATCCCAATGCGCCAAAGTCAAAACAATTTGAGGCTTCAGCATAGGCAGTTTGCATTACATGAAATCCATGGTCAATTTGAAATCCTTCTATTGTCGAAGTTCGCATTCGACCACCAACATCACTTTCTTTGTCAAATATGGTGACGTTTATTCCATTTGATTTGAGAATTAATCCACATCGCAGTCCAGATATTCCAGCCCCAACAATAGCGACCTTTGGCCCATCGATTTGAGAATTCATCTTCATGGTAAAGCGTCTCCCCCAATCCCCAATCCGGTTCTGAATTCTTCTAGGTATGGGCCCATTGATTCAATCAGCATTACATCTGGATGTGTTCGGATGACCAATCCATCTAGATACATTAACGCACGAATGATTGGAAAAGCCTCTTCTCCGAAATCCGCTTTTGCCTTTTCTACAGCAGTTCGAACCGTACGCATCATGATTTGTGTAAGACTTTGTTCTCCCACAGGTTTGGTTTCAAAATCCGCATAAATCTCATGCATTTTTTTATGATATTTCTCAAGTTTTTGTTTGTCTAGTTTAGTATTAGACATTTCAAGTAACGAATCAAATGCCTGAGTAAATTGTTTTTTTGAAAGGTGTTCAAAGAACATGAACAAGGTCTTGTTGACATGTTTGGGTGCGTGACATATTGCTCCATTGTCGATAAATACAAACTTACCCCCTTTATCGATAATACAATTTCCTGGATGTAAATCTCCATGAAATGTCCCAATTCCAAAAAGAAATGCACCATGAATTCTGAAGAGTTGTAGTAAAGTATCCCATTCTAAAGTTCCATTTTCTATTCCTTCTTCAAGAGATTCTCCTTCAATAAATTCTGAGACCAAGACATGTTCATTCGAGATAGTAGGATAGTAAGTTGGGAACCGAAGAAGATCCATTGGGAAATTGTTGCTAATTTGATTTTGAATTTCTTTGAGTTCTTTCGCTCCTGCAATTTCATTTCTTAGGTCAAGTTCTCGAGTTGTATAATCAGCAACGTGATTCAATAAAGCAATAGGNTTTCCAACCTTCCTTANTTTTGGAGAGAANATTAGGAAAATCTTCAACCAACGTCGCATTCTNTCTACATCGCGTCGGAATTGTTTTTCATTTTGGGTTTTGATGATTTTTATTACNACTTCTTCTCCAGTTTTCAACCGTGCTCNATGNACTTGTCCAACTGAAGCNGCAGCNAGTGGATTTTCATCAATCCAATCAAATGCATCTTTGAANCCNTTNGGTCCTCTTGAATCAATATTTGCAAAAACATCCTCAGAAGGAATTGTAGCTGCATGCTGATATAGAGACTGAAGTTGACGACATTTTTCGACAGAGAGGATATCAGAACGNAGGGCAAAAATTTGTGCNAACTTCACAGNCAACAATCCCTGACGTTGAATCCAATCNAAATCGGCTGGCCCCTTTTTGAGAATTTGCCGCATGAAACGGAGGAAGGTAATCAGCCGCATCTGCTTCGCCATCGGTATTGAGGATATGAATCGATGTTTTCATNCGATTACCAAGGAAATTTCCAAGACCAGATAATTAAATCGTTGATGATGCATTGTATNGAGATTGCAATAGCGCCTATAATCATCCACATTGCTCCTTCTGTTCCATCTTGNAATGCTGAGTATGCTAGTAGACCTAACATTATGTTTCCAATAGCAACTAATAGTAACACNCCTACTACTANAAAAGGAGTCCAAGATGCTGGNTTCCTNAGATGTAATCCAGTACTTTCAAGCCAAAGCATGGAGGGAATTAAGAATAAAATAAATGATAGCAGGAGTCTGTTTCCACCNTGCCCATCCGATTCTCCCCAAGGCCATCGTAGTNCACTAAATGATACTGGATCAATTTGGAATAGTGCAAACCACCAATAAANCATGTATCCCAATGCTGCTACGAACATGAAAACAATACTGAATTTNTGTAAATTTCCAGAAACNCCNCCCCATAGATCATTTGCTTGAGGAAGTCGAGAGATTCCCCAAACATATGATGCTAGAACTAAACCGCCGATTATTGCGGTGAAAATACGTAGGAACTCACGAGTCACTTCCATGGATACTNCTAACCTCCTCGGTTCCTAATTATTTCAATNTAAATTTATTCTGTACTCTCTTTNATGATTAAGTGATATTGCCACAAGTNATCCAATTTACCACTTCCATCAATTCGATTGATTTGCACATCACCTTCTTCNGGGTATCTTGACATTAATGCCCCCTCTACAATACCATCATCCATTTCCCATAGAGGTAAAANCTCTTTATTTTCAGGNTCTGGNATTTCATTCAATCCTACTCGAACATGAAAGNTAGGATCAAAATCGTAACTTAATGTCCCTAGTCCAGCGGCTTCCCATAAATCCATCATTTCATTCAAGAATTCTATTTGNTCATCTATTCCGCGAAGAGAAAATGCCAATTCTTCNCCCACTCTTCGCCCAACTTGTCTCATCATTTTCTCCAAGTCAAAACCTAGAATTGTTAAACTGGATAAACTGTTTTTAGCNAATTTCCGTCTTGCTGTATTGACTTCAATTCCNGCCTTTATCATTGCATCTGGATCAAAAGGAGTATCTTCTTCTGGTAATGATAAATCAACTCCAAGNGCANTTCTTAGTTTNTCAAGAAATGAACCCTGTCCAATTTCAATTTTTAGAGGGTCTACTATTTGCTGNTCAGTAAATCGTTTTACAGCTTGTTCAAAAGGAATTGCTTCNGGCCAAATTGCATCTATGAGATTGGCTTGAGAAATCGCAAACTGTTTAGACACAACAGAAAGGGCNGCATCTTCCCTCCCTCTACCAACTGGATTTGATTCTAGATTCAGCATTTGTAGCACTTCTTCATCATCTTTCAATGCACCTTGAGATTCAACTTCATCTGAATGTCGCACTTCTATACTATCATGAAAATCTCTGAAGAATCGAATAGTTCTTCGGTGTAATTTTGCTAAAATTTGGACTTGTATTCCTCTTTCCGCTGCTGAATTAATTGCTGTTAGAGCAGGTCCTCGATGCAGGTGGAGAATTCCAAATTCNCCCAACATCAAAACTATACGAAATTTCGCCTCNTTTGCAAATTTTTCAATCCTTTTATGGATATGTAGACGTTCTTTNAAGACTGCAAAGTTTGGNTCATCAATAGNTGTAGAATTAACTTGATTCTCTTTTTCTTTNACCCAATTATTTGAATTCTTTACGTTNGAAAATCCTTCTTCGATTCGACGCAACTGTTCNTTTCTCATTTCGATTACTCGTTCAATNGCCTCATTTAANGGAGGGGATGAGAATTTCATTGGCCGATCAGCAGTTGTGGTCACTAATCCTATNTCTTGCAATCTTGAAAGTGAATTGTAAGCATCNAGNCTAGTTGTACCTAACTCNGCAGCAAGTTCTGAAGCTTTCATCTTAGGATTAGATGATAGAATTAGAACNGATTTAACTTCTCTTTCGTTNAGNCCAGCATCAGCTAGGATTTGTTCCCAACTCATTCAAATTGTCCTCCTTCAGTTACTTNNCTCAATGCTGAAAGAATCTTAGCAACATGATTTCTAGGTCTGAAAAGCCAATCATAGACATAATGAATGGTTCNATCCGGACCAATAACGAAAGATGATTTTGCAGGAAATTGTCCTAGGTGCATTGGTACTCCAAATTGTTTAGCAACAGCGCGATCAGGGTCNCCTAATACTGGATAAGGAAGATTTAGNGACTCTTTGAATTCTATATGGTCATTTTTTGGGTCTTGACTNATTCCAATAATTTCACATCCAACTGATTTGAATAAGTCATATTGTTCTTTGAAATTTAAACAACCACGTTTGCAAGTCGGCGCTCCATTTANTGAATAAAAGAAAACCACTTTCCAACTGCCATCAAAGTCGCTTAGGCTAACCATATCNCCACTTGTCGCCTCCAAGGANAAATCGGTTGCNANTTCCCCGATTAGAGAGCGAGTGCCTTTGGCCATATTTNATTCCCGAACNTTGATTCTTCTTATTCCTTTGTTCGTATTCAGTGNGGAAANATTGCCCTCTAATCATNCCTACCTTTGAACACTGNTTGATATATCNTTTAATTCANATTGAACTTGATGCGCTCCAATCTATGTGACCTAGGTGTTGCAGCATGTGTAATACATGATGGACGTATTTTGTTAGTCCAAGAAGCNGAAGGAAGTCATGANGGTTTATGGGGGCTNCCGAAAGGNTTTGTTGAAGAAGGTGAATCCCCATCAGCNGCTGCAATTCGTGAATTGGAAGAAGAATGTGGGATTACTGGCGAAATTNTAGGAATTATCGGGATGCGAGAATGTGTTCGAAATGGTCAAACTGCCGTTTTCCTTNCTTACTTAATNCGNCCNCTTTCTCTTGATGTCTCTCTTAACAATAAAGAAATAATGAATTTTGGTTGGTATTCCATNGAGAATTTNNAATCAATAGATTGGATTAGTTCTACAATGCAATCTCTTGCGCTTACCTCCCTTNCTCCAAANCAAATAATGAAAATATTCGACATTTCTNAACAAATAGGNTATCCATACTCAGTTTATTTAATGNCCAATAATGNAAAGATTTTGACGGAGGTGTCTANATGAAATTCGAAGATTCTAGAATTAGAATTCTTGTCGATACCCCATTGAATAAATCTGGTGAATTTGTTCTTTATTGGATGACTGCTCAACGAAGANCAACATGGAATCCTGCACTCCAACATGCTGCAGATTTAGCAGAGATGTTGAATCGTCCATTGTTGGTNGTTGAACCATTTAGCTCTGATTATTCCTTTGCTAGTGATCGCTTAGTTACTTTCGTGGTNCAAGGNATGTTGGACAATCGCAAATCGTTTGAAGAGNTAGGAATTCGATATATNCCTTGGGTCGAAACTCATCNAGAACGTGGTGCTGGTTTATTGAGNAGAATNGCGTCTAAATCATGNGTAGTTGTAATTGANGATTTTCCATGCGGCCATCCTAGATTTGTCCTTGAACGTGCNCAGAAAATTTTGGACACNCGCCTNCATGCTGTTGATGGATGTGGAGTNATTCCAATGTCTTGGACAGACAAGGCTCCCCCATTAGCTCATACNTTCAGACGCGTGGTACAGAGGAGAATTTTGGATGTAATTTTGGATGGCCCNAAAGAGAATCCATTGGAATCACGAAGTANTGTACTTTCGATANCAGACAATCAATACGAGTCATTGATGGAATCTTTAGATTTCGAAGGTACTCCTTTGGAGTGGTTATGGAGAGTTGCAGAAGGAGGAATTACTGGCAGAGAAGCCNTGAATCCTTTACCAATCGATCACGATGTATTTCCTGTTTCTAATTGTCGAGGTGGTTCAGTAGAAGCGAATAGATTGTTGGAGATTTTCATCAATAAGAAANTAGCACANTATTCGGATGGCAGGAATAATCCATCCAATTGTACCACAAGTCGTNTATCCCCCTGGCTTCATTTTGGCCATATTTCTGCTTTAGAGGTTGTACATCGGGTATTGCAAAAANATCAGTGGGACCCCTCAATGTCTTCAGAAAAAGTGAGCGGNTCAAGACATGGTTGGTGGGGTTTAGACGAAGCACCAGAGTCGTTNCTCGATCANATNATTACATGGAGAGATTTAGGTTTTCATTTTGCATATCATAGNCCCGATTATGCTTCNTTTGAATCCATTCCNGAATGGGCCCAAATGACNTTAATCAATCATGCAAATGATCCTCGNCCATCCTATTCATTTCAAGAATTAGAAGATGCAGAAACTCATGATGAAATCTGGAATGCAGCTCAACGAGAATTGAAGGAAACTGGAGTNATTCATAATTATCTNCGAATGCTTTGGGGTAAACGAATATTGGAATGGGCTCCAGATCCAGTAACCGCATCAAAATGGATGGTNGATCTAAATGATCGTTGGGCATTGGATGGNCGCGATCCAAACTCCTATACTGGGATATTTTGGGTATTGGGAAGACATGATCGNGCATGGGGNCCTGAACGACCAGTATTTGGNAAAGTGAGATTTATGTCCAGTGCNAATACTGCTAGAAAATTNGATCTTAGTGGATANTTGAGCCAATTTGGTTCCGATANATCAGATAGAATTGAGGGGTGATTTTGTGGTAAATTNTGAACATGAAACGCGTATAGATGCTCCTAGAAATGTGGTTTGGGAATGGCATACTAGNCGTGGAGCATTTGCTAGATTATCTCCTCCTTGGGAGAANATGGAAAGTATTTCTGAACCAATTGATCTCTCTCCAGGTGGCCGTAGAACAATCAAAATGCAAGTTGGCCCAATTAAGATGAAATGGNTNGCAGAACATACNGATTTGATTGAGGGTGAATTGTTTTCTGATCGAATGGTCCGTGGCCCCTTCAAACGTTGGTGGCACACCCATCGATTATCTGAAGAAGATGGATTTACAATCATCCATGATGAGGTAAGTTATGATCTTCCCTTTGGTTTCATAGGTCGTCTTTTTGGAGGCCGATATGTTCGTAAAATGATTACCAATCTGTTCACTTCAAGGGCGATTAGTTTGACTAGGGACATAGCTCGTCACCAATCATTCTCTCATCTCCCTAGAAAGAGAATTTTGATTAGTGGTGCTAGTGGATTAATTGGTTCACAATTAATCCCATTTCTTGATGCTGGTGGTCATGAAGTAATTCAGTTGGTAAGAAGAAAACCTTCCAAAGATTGGGAAAGATATTGGGATCCACAAAATGAAAAGTTAGATCCATCTTTGTTTGATGGCATTGATGCTGTAATTCATTTGGGAGGGGTTGGAATTGGCGATAAACGTTGGACAAAAAAACGCAAGGCTGCAATTGTGAATTCCCGAAGAGATTCAGTAACCCTTCTTGCTGAGACTATGGCTTCTCTAGAAAATAAGCCTGAAGTGTTTATTGTAGCTAGTGCAATAGGGATTTATGGAGATAGAGGAGATGAAGATATTGATGAGAATAGTAGCCATGGTGAAGGATTCCTTACAGATACAGTAAAAATTTGGGAATCATCAGCTGATACTGCACGTGAAGCAGGTATCAGAACCATCCATCTTCGTTCAGGAATAGTTTTGAGTCCAAAAGGTGGCGCTCTTGGCAAGATGTTATTCCCATTCAAGATGGGCGCAGGTGGGCCAATTGGTTCGGGAAAACAATGGATGTCTTGGATATCAATGGACGATCACATTGCAGCAGTTCAGCATTTGTTGATGACTTCACAATGTGAGGGGGCATACAATCTAACATCTCCAAATCCAGTTCGTCAGAAATTATTTGCTAAGACCTTAGGCCGAGTATTGCGTAGACCAGCCTTTGCTCCATTGCCTGGATTTGTTGTTCGAATATTGTTTGGTGAATTAGCTCGCCCACTCTTACTTGAAGGACAGAAGGTATATCCTCAACGATTACTAGATTCTGGATTTCAATTTGAACATCAACAATTAGAAGAAGCTCTTCGAGACTCTCTTGGTAAGTGGAAACCTAACTGATGCTGGACAAGCCTAAGAAATAGAGATGCTAGCGCACCCCATGCGCGAGTATCCGTCAGACCGTGTTGATTTACGGAGTGATACAGTTACACAACCAACTGATGCTATGCGTAAATCGATGGCGTCTGCACCAGTTGGCGATGATGTCTTAGGTGATGATCAAACTGTAATTCAATTGGAAAATCGATTGAGTTCCATGCTGGGTAAAGAAGCCGCACTATTCGTACCTAGTGGCACAATGTCGAATGCAATTGCAATTCGTGCTCATACAAATCCTGGCGATGAGATAGTAACGGAAAGTACTAGCCATATTTACATCTACGAAGGAGGAGGTTATGCTGCTCTTTCTGGATGTTCTGTAGCCCTAGTTCCAGGAGAATTGGGAATAATGAAACCAGAAGATGTTGCGAAGGCAATTCGCAAAGGTGATGGTAGTCTTGGCCACTTCCCCAATGGTTCCTTAGTATGCGTAGAAAATACTTCGAATAGAGGTGGAGGGACATGTTATCCACAAGAGACTCTGGATGCAATTGCTAAGGTTGCTCATGACAATGAATGCGCTGCACATATGGATGGAGCCCGTTTATTCAATGCATCAATTGCTACTGGAACAGACCCTGCTCGTATAGTTCGAGATTATGATTCAATTTCGATTTGTTTATCAAAAGGTCTTGGTGCTCCTGTAGGTAGTGTATTGGTGGGTTCTTCTGATTTCATAGCATTAGCTCATAGATGGCGCAAAATGTTTGGAGGAGGCATGCGTCAAGCAGGCGTAATCGCATCTTGTGGCTTATATGCATTAGACCACCATATCGATAGATTGGCTGAAGATCATATTCGGGCTCGAACCTTAGCCGAGTCAATTGGACAAATGGATGGTTTTGAAGTGGACATTTCTTCTGTACAATCAAATATGGTGTATATTACTACAGAAGCATTGGCAACTGACATTATCCAGTCACTTGCCGATAATGGCATCGATGCATTGGAATTGAACCCCAATATGATTCGATTAGTGACACATTTGCATATTACTGATGAAGATATTGAACGAACTATTGCTGTTTTTTCCTCACTTTAGTATTTCATTGATTCATAAGGCGTCATTTTGTTCAATCCTCATGACTGCCAGTCCAATGGCTAATGATGATGATAAAAATGAACGGTTATGTTTTGCTTGTGAAAGTGAAAAAGCCGACAAAGATAGTAATTGGTGCCCGAGATGTAAGTGGATGATACGTCCACATTGTTCTGGGTTTGTTCCTGTAAATGCCTTTTCTGCGGAGGATGTTAATACAGTAAATGAGATATTAGCAAATAACTCAACACGCGCTACAGCCAGCCGTCTTCGCGATTGGCATAGTAGATTAAATCGGCAAGATTCAGATTGGATTTTTCGAATACAACAATCACAACTTGAGCCAATTATTGATGATGAGGAAGGCAAAGAAATTCGACAGAGAATCCTTCAACAGATTTCTAATGCTGAGAACCAAACCCATAAGGAATGGTTAATGAATAGGGGGTTTCCATTACCTGGAGGTTGTTGGCTGCAAATTAGTTCTCCACCACATATGCTTCATTCCATCACAGTCGATGGTGTAATTAACACTGGACCACGATTCCCATCTACTCAATTAATTGAAATGATTTCAAAAATGGCTGAGTGGGAATTACAAGCCATTAATTGGCATAGATTTGGTCAACTACTAGCTCAATTGGGAGAGAACCACAAGGATTGGATTAGAACCCGCCGTGCTTTGCGTCGAGGTAGAGGAAGATTCCACGAATTCTTACAGAATCGTCAAGAAATGCCTTCAAGATCGAATGCTTCTGTACTCGCTCAAATCATTAATCGTTGGACCTCTTTCAAGGATTCATGGTTGCAAATCAAACAATATCCAAGTGGGCGCCGTCAAAATAATTCTGATTTGGAAACTCTTCCATTTCTAATTGATCGCATGGCATCAGAAGAAATTGAATCAATTCCATGGCTCAATCGATGGAGGGGAAAAACGGTAAATTGGTCTTCATCAGATATACTGGAAAATGAATTTAGTAATTTACTTTCAGTTCGTGATGGAAGATTGTTTGTAAGAGCTAAGTCCTCAGATGGCAAGACCAAACTTCGTAGTGTACCAACAGACATTCGATTGTGGTCCGCATTAATCTCGGCTCAATTTTCACCCCCTGGTAGTTCAATTCATGACAGCCTCCAATTGTTGTTATTGAATTGGACTGATGAACGGGTAACTCCAACAATTCCTGAAGAAGCAGATCGTAAAGCAGCCCTTTTGTTAGCGGATTTAGAAAGCAAGAACGATAATATCTATTTTTCAACAAAGTATCGAGGCTTGGTAATAGATGGAACTACTGAAACTCAGTATCTAATCAAGGTAAACTCTCCTCATCAGTTTAGGCATAATGACAAGTATAGTCTCAGTGCTCGAGTTGATCCAACTGATATGTGGGAACCCATCTGTACTCATGCCAGTGAACAATTACGCCATCTTCCAATTGGAGATCAAATTGTGACTGTTGCTTTGGTGTGTTCCAATGATAAGCACAATTACAAAGCGATTAGGACAATTCACGAATTTTTATCTCGAAAAAATAAAGTGGATTTTGAAATTTCTTTAGATCCCGAAAATCCACCATTCCAAGTTCGACATCGTAGATTCGATGCTCACGCAGAACAAAGAAGAAGGGAAATGAGAATGAATCCCCTTCGACAACGTCAAAGAGAAATTAGAGAACGTTGGCAGCAAGAAGTTCATCGAGATCTAGATTTTGGAGAAATAAGATTTGAACAGAACCATAATTTTCCAATTGATGATAATGGGATTGGGGCCGATGGAAATCGAAATAGAATTCCTAATTTGTTGATCAATGCTTTGGTTGGTTTACATGCTGCCCCGATTGGAGCAATGGCACGTTTTCCAAGAATTCCTGGGGGTATTTTTCGATTATTGACGATTGAGAATGAATATCAATCTGAACAGGAAGTAGAAATTCTTCGAAATATCGCTCAAAATCATGGTTGGTCATTCTCTCAGGAAATGACTGAGCATCATGATGTTGACGAAAATCAAGAAATTTGGATAAAAGATCGGCATACACGATTGAATCGAGAAGCTTTGTTTGATATATTGACTCCAGTTCAAGATGAGATTGACCCAACAGGTAGACAGTGGTGGACTAGAATCGAAGAAAGAGTGCAATATTTCCGTCGCCTTCGCCATCGAGCGTTTTGGAATTTTCAAAACGAAGAAAGGTAACATTGAGGAGTAAACACTCCCTCACGTATCCATGAAGCGAGCACTTGTTCTTGTTTTTTTGATATGCTTCTCTAGTACTGTATGTGCTTCATCGTTGGAATCTCCTGTTGCTGAGAGGGTTAATTCAGGAACCCAAGAGATGGAAATGAGTGGGATGATTGGAGGAATAGCTATTGATATTGGAGCAGGCAATATTAGTAATTCAACAGGTCAAATCACCTCATCTTCTTGGCCGAGTATTGTAGAAGTATATACTGCAACTTGGTGTGCTAATTGTATAGATAGTGAACATGTTGTTGATGTTTTGTCCCAGAGTAATCAAGTAGAACGTTTGCATTATCATCGAGAGTATTCTGAATCCCAGGATCCTTTTGGAACTGAAGTAGGAGATGATCGTTGGATAGAACGTTATGGCCCTGCATCCGTAATTTCTACAGATGGTTTGGAACGAGCTCCGCCATCAATTGTTTTCAATGGAGAGTGGATGCATACGGGAACACAAGCAAAGGGAGGCGTATCTCTTGCAGATGATTATACACAATCTTTGAGCATGGGTTCAAGTCTTCCTTTGGATGGATTATCTTCATCGCTTGAGTGGGTAGCTTCTTCATCGAATAATTCTGAGGGAACAGTTTCTTGGTCCATAGGACCAAATTTAGAAAGGAAACATGTAGATGATTATTGGGAGGAATGCGCGCAATTTCCATCTTCAACAGAATATACTCCAGTACTATTTGTTGTCGAAAATGTTGCGAGATTTGAACAAGGAACCAATGGTTTAGATAATTATAGTCATGTTATTCGTGACATTCACCGTTTGGATACCGACGATAATTCAAATGGTTCAGTATCAGTTACTCTTCCTACTATTTGGGACGGAGCCGATTTCCGTTTAGTNATGGCCTTTGAGTGGTCTACAATTTTTGNAATGGAGGNTGANGATNTTTCATGTGGTGATGAAGNTGGCTTCTTNCCATCTNCTGGCCTNNTTTCTATAATTCTAGTTTTCTCAGTTGCNTCATTATTCTATAGAAGGAAATAATTTTTTGAATCTTCGGGTTTATTTACCATCGAAGAACAAGAAGAATGCCGGTGATGTCATGGNGGTAACCTTGGAACAAATTCCTCGTGGTCCTTTACCAAAATGGATATTNGAACAAGCGATNCGGCAATCAATTGATTCAAGACCNAAAANAGANGGNGGNCCTTCACGAATTCTNTTCATCCATTCNTCNGGTTTATCCNGAGATCGTTTTCTTGNTTCNATNTCTGNATCTACTGGAATAGTTGATCGAAGTNCCCATTTAACANTGAATGGNTTGTGTACGAAAATATATGCNGATCTTCGTGAACCTCGAATGNTTCCNGATGGCCCATCATTAGAACTNGCNATGCATACAATCATGGAAAAGAAAGCATCAGAGTTAGCATTTCCATTATTNCATCCAGTANATTATCCTGNCCGTAGATGGCCTATTTCCAAAACTAGAACTTTACTTGGGCTAGAATCCATTCTTCGTAGGCATAATNCTCCNATTGAGACATTAGAGGAGCACCTNCAAGGNGTACATTCCAGTATAGATGAAATTGAAGACATTCTATGTGGTGCACACCCTTCAAGATTTTATTCTCGATTAATAGATGGATTAAATGATCACGATAGGAAAATATTCAGNTTCGATTTAGTTGATGGAATTTTGNTNTTGAATCANCCTCCATCTTTGGATCCAATTTTTGTCGAAATATTGGAAANAATTTCTTCTAGGGTTCCCATTCACCAACTTTGCTATTCTGGNTCNCATCGACTGGGATANCATGGNATGTTAATTCATGATATNCCNCCAGTCACNTCATCTAGTGATTTNCCNAAATGGATACCNCAGCATGACCCTTCAAAGAATGACTCTTCTACAAATGTNCACCGTATCCACATCAGAGAATCATCATCNTCATCTAGAGTATCANCTAGAATAATCAAAAAATATCTTGANGCGGGAGAATCAGATATTCTTCTTGTTCANCCCTCNGCNAATAATTTACCCGCAGAATGGAAAATTGAATTAGCCTCTTTAGGAGTTCCAGTTGNTAGAGAAAGNGCACCTNTGNGAACTAGTCCGTTTGTNCATTGGATTTCTTCTGCAATNAATTTAGCACATTCTGAAGAATGTTTTTCNCTNGAATCTNTACTTTCNTTTGCAGTTCAGAGAACNGTCAAACTCTTTGAANATANTCNAATTCCANCTCATCCATCNGANTCTAATNTTCATCCAATTCCAGATCGTGAAGTATTGGAAACATTAGCTAGAGATAGACGTTTGATTGGAGGAAGNGGCGTTTTATCCGATTGGCTTCGTGCTCTTTCATNCGATNCATCNGAATCTAGAAATCCNATAAATCATGAGAATACTCAATGGTGGTTNCTTTGTACATTGGGTGCTCTTTCACCNATTTTGGACCCTANAGATGCAGAACTCCTGACTGANGAAACATATCGTAAGGGATGTTATTCAGGTGCNGAACTTNCTTTTGAGATATTGGAATGNTCTCCNGATGAATGGTTAAATCAANTAGTTTCANTGTTGGATATTAAGGAATTATCTAGTCAATTTGATGGNAANAGNGAAGATGGTTTGGTTGGNCTACAAATCTTGATGACTGAAATTTCTAAATTACGNGAATATGAGGAATCNATGAGTGTACCNAGTCCTGACAATTCTAGAATTTGGTGCAATCAAATTCAATCATTGATAGATGCAGGAGTAATGCCAGAAATTAATTCACCTCATTCAACGGTCTTAGTCAAAACACCCGATGACNTTCTAGGATGTNGGGCAAGNCGCATCATNNTTGTTGAACCAACGGCAAAAGAATGGGACCTNCGAGTAACNATTCCCCCCTTACTGTACGAAGAGGAAAGGCAGAGATTAGGTATTTTGAGACCTGATGGNCCNATACGTCACGCTAGACATCTGTTGCGNTNTCTATTCCATTCAGGTGAAGAAGTCATAATTGTGGATCCAACAATACTTGATGAGTCATCACCTCCAGTTGCNCCNTATGTTGAACATTGGAGAGAAACTTCGGAATTAGANNGTCTACCTACATTTCTTTCTGAAGATGATTTTACAGACGAATTGGGNTGGTCAAAAATTGAGATTGATGGTCAATTACGNATAGTNNCTGAAGATAGAACTGTGANATCTTATTCAGATGGNTCATCTACAGTTGTGATTGAAGATTCACATGGGGTNTCATGGAGAAGTGAAAGATCNTCAGAAGGNAATTTACTTCTTCAAAGGCATGAAACANCAACNTTNCCTCTTTCGTATACTTCGNCACTANTNACTTTGGAACCAGATTTGTTTTCAGATCGTCTTCAAAGACAACCATCTATCATTACTGGTTCAAATGCGTATCATCCTGATTCTGTTCNAGAATTTATTGTNAGTACAAAACCATTGACNATGATTCCNCAGAAAAAACATTTCAAAGANATACCGAAACCNGTTGAAAATCCTACATGGCCAGTTATTGGAGGATTNTGGAATGAAAAGGAAACACTATCCATNGATCCCCGGCCAATTTTTCCTAAACCAATANATCTTGAATCTATAGATAATAGACATGGNTTTTCTTCAGGTGAAGANTGGGTNGTTCCAGAAGTTTGGTCNCCTTCNAGATTGAATTCATGGATTGGTTGTGGNCGAAAGGGTTGGCTTAGTNANGCCCTTTATGCGAATGCNGATGATATNCCAGANGAGGAACTNGATGTTAGGACNCGAGGAGTTTTGATTCANGAAGTTTCAGAAGGAATGATTGAGNANACNCTCGGAATGACGAGATCAGACGAGAGAACATCATACGAACCTNNATCAATCGCAAAAAGTGGNAAAAAACCTAACGAATTGATGACTAAAATGGCTGAATTGCTTGATGTACATNCACCTTGGCTTTCTAGAGCCGATGTTGTTACTGANGAAAGATTGAGAGATTTAGTTGGAATGGATGATGAATCATGGAGATCTTGGCTGAGTAAACGCTCNAAATTATCTCCTTCAGGCAGATTTGGACAAATTATNGCTGCAGAATTNGANATTCCAGATTCGGTTCCAATTTCCATGGAATATAAAATCGGGAAANACANNGGAANGGGAGAAGGNACAATTTTAGGAAAAGATAAATCNGGTTCTGAGGTCAAAGTAAGAGGGTCGATTGATCGAGTGGATTTNGTACCNATAGGAGAAAATGGTGAATTAATTGATGAAACNGGNTCNGATGAAATNGCTCCNTTATTTNNGAATAAAAAATGGAAACCTAAACGTTTAGTTTTGATTCGAGATATGAAGACTGCAGCNAAAGANCGTGGTGTAAAGAAACATTACAANGCATTGTTGGAAGACGTNCAATTAGCCATTTATGCTAGAGCATGGGAAATTGAACATCCAGGTGATTTGGTTATAGGAGTAGGAGTTACAGATATTGCATTAGAAACAGTACACCATATTGAATTAGATTCTGAATGGACAAATAAGCTTGAAGGATTANAGATTGGNGAGCGTTCAGAAATATTGACTGGCTTATTTAGGCCATTATCTGGAAAAGATACCTCTNCNGANCAACCAAGTTTTAGAGCATGGATGCAGCATAGATTAGATGCTGTATTTAGAGCAGTTAATGCTGCTAAAAGTGGACATTTCATCCCTAATCCTACACATGAATGCTCGTATTGTNCGGTTTCAGATATTTGCGGNCTTTCGGAAATTGGAGGTGATGGAAAATGGGGTTAAATCATGCNCAACGNCTTGCGTTAAATCTTGACTCACATTTAGTCGTGGATGCCGGTGCAGGAACTGGTAAGACAAAGACGATTGTAGATCGTGTGATTGAGCATTACCTAACTTCAGTACAGAGGGCATCAATGGTTCTTCCTCGNCCATCTCGCCCAGGTCGTTTGGCAGGAGGCATGATAGTAGATGGAAATGCACATCGAGTNGANCTAAACGANTGGGGNGGTTTACTNCCTACAGAGGTAATTGTTCTCACATTTACAAATGCAGCTGCTGAGGAATTAAAACATAGAATCAGAATTGCTTTGGGAGACTTGAGAGAAGGNTCAACNTCGGGNGANGANGAGGATGGTGCAGATTCAAGAATAATTTCTCAAGGATTACCNGANCAATTCAGAATGCTTCTAGAAGATGCTCCAATAGGNACCATCGATTCCTTTTTCACACGTTTGGTTTCACCTCANAGNGCTATTTTNGGACTAGATGTTACCGAAGAACAAGTATCTGAATCTCAAAGAGTTTCTTTGGAGATGTTAGCAGTAAATACGGCATGGAGACTTCCTTCTAATCCTTCTAGATATGGGGAAGCAGCAGATGCAGGCATTCCTGCAGAGATTTTGGAACGTTTTTTCATGGCTAGAAAACGGGTTTCTCAAACAGTAGGTTCTACTTTTACTTGNAGGAAAATATTGAGTGGAATGTTGAGNCGNTCTGTGTTTTTAGAAGGNGCGGTAGAAGAGTTATATGACNCCTCAATTGAAGGAATATCTCCNGAAAAGATACGAAGTGAATTGACATATTGGTTAGATCAAGATTATGTTTTTGAGATATTAGCAGAACTTCAANCTCCATTGGAAGATTGGTACCAGGAGATGTGCAATACAGATGCAATGAANNATGTTNNNANAGGAACTCGATTTGCNGCGTTAGATCATGCTCTTTCATTNCCNCCTCCATCTGATACATGGNCNGCATTATCTCGAATTTTTCATCTTTTTCGAATCATTTCTGCACAAACAGGTTCTAGANNNGATGGNGGAAATGGNTTAGTTNNTTCNTCNCCNCCAATATTTCCTCACAAGTATTTNCCGAATNNTGATNNATGGAATCGTGGNCATCCAACAAATGGAGATNTAGCAANAAAACTTGANCCANTTGTNNAANNGGCAAAACNANTTTGGTCNAANCCAAAACANCTCTTTGAAAGAAGAATGGCATTCATTATNGGNATGTTAGANGATACAATTCCAACACATATGCCCTCNACATTTCCNATTNGAACAAAAATGATNGAAATTCCNACCNCTTATTCAGGGAGCCAAATTACTGNTGGGCGCCGTTTTGATTTGGANCAAGAAGCAATTATGTTGAATGATTTATGGATAGTACATAGAGCAACNCTGGGAATTCTCCGTAAGTTAAAATCTACACGAGGNCTTCATGATTTTGAAGANATATCTGAATTAGCTGGAGATTTACTTTTGTCNCGCTGNCCNGAGATTTGNCGTACATTCTATTCAGGACCAATCATTGAATCATTGGATTCAATTGATATCCTTCGTCCTTGGTCNGATGATCATTTAGATCGAACANTNNCNCTAGCTTATGATGCCATTAANGATCCAGCNTCATTGGGNTATCAATCATCTTCNGATGCGGAAAANGCTCTNTCTGATTTACTTAGTAGAGTGGATTTACTGAAGAGAATTCGTAGAAGATATCTTGCAATGATTCTTGATGAGGCACAAGANATCAATCCACGTCAATGGCGACTTCTTTCAAGATTNTGGGGTCCTNGATTACGTGAAGATANTGATTCNGTNCCTGAGCAGANTTTNGAGTGGGAGCCNACGATTTGTTATGTTGGAGANATNAAACAGAGTATCTATTTGTTTAGGCAAGCTCAAGTTTCGACATTTCATCGNTTTGCCAGNCATTTGAGAAGAATAAATGATTACGAACTTTCNACTCTAGATATTTTTACGGGNAAAAATCCTCTTCGTACAAGTGAATGGAGTCGAGACCCACGTACTTTGCACGATACATTTGTTCGAGCATCNATGCATACCTCAACTCATCGTTCATCANTGAATTCAGAAGTTAGGTTTGATGGCAGTGATGATATTCATCCAATTTCTACTGATGAAATCTCTCTAAGAAGTTCAGGCCATGTAAGATTGTCAATCAATTATCGTACATCNGGGGGATTACTTCGGGTNATGGATCGTTGGTGGAAAGANGTNTTNCATCAACGACACCATACTTTCTCNGCTGCAAATTGGTATGCAATTGAACAGGAATTNAATCCNTGTTCTGAAAAATCAGAATNTCCTGGAATNATTGAATGGTTACTNCCCATAGGTCCCACNGGNAAAAATGTAGTTCCAGTAGATCCCATNCAACCAATTGACCCNTTTATCCATGGAGANGGAGATCGNAAAAAGTTGGAATCNNCATTAATTGTAGAAAGAATTAGNGCTTTGATTGANGGTTCAGATTGTAAAATTNCAACNGCTTCTGGTGATCAACAATATTTCGAGGAAGNAGATCCAGTTGANCCNAGTGATATCATGGTTCTTCTNCCNAGTAGAAAACATCGAGATTCNATNCTTAGTGGTTTGAGNGCATTGGGAATTCCAGTACAGGCNGATAAGGAAGGNGCNTTGTTTTCNCGNCCTTCAGTTCGTCCNTTATTGGGCCTTGTTCAATTATGTGCNCGTCCGAATCATCGNCATCATGCTGCTTGGGTAGCAAGNTCTGTATTGATNGGCCTCACAGACGANCAATTAGATGATTATATTNGAAATGCAAAATCTGANACAAATTTAATNCAAAGATTGGTTGATTTTGCTCANACTCCTCAACAAGNATCCTTGATTCAAGGTTGGGTNAATCGNGTAAAATCAGGAAGAATNGTGGAATTATTGGATTGGACATTNGATCATAGCGANCTTCTTCTTGCNTATCCAATGGCTTCAGATCGAATNGATGCTGAGAAATTTGTAGAATTTATCCGTTCAACTTTACAAGAAAGTGGNGGAGATCCTGTTCTATTGGCAGATAGACTTGCAAGAATTGAACGTGATGGTGANGGAGCCTTTGCAAAAGATATGTCNCCTTCTGGAGGTGTACGAGTNATGACNATTCACAAATCAAAAGGGCTTCAATCTAAGGTTGTAATNTTAGCAGATATTTTTGGNCAATCNCAAACCAAGNTAATTCATGAGAATCAAGATCGATTAATTGTNACTCCTCAGTTATTTGGNGTNCATCCAAAGCCTTGGNTNGATCAANNNGATCCAATATCATCAGTTTGGAATTANATCAAAATTCTTCATGAATCACAGGTACAAGCAGAGGCTCGTAGATTGTTGTACGTTGCAGCTACAAGAGCAGAGGANCGTTTGATACTTTCAGGAGCTCCTTCNGGNNCATATTTTGGTGCTGCAGGTATTGAATTAGANATTGAACAAGGTACAACNCCCACATTTGGNTCCATGCTTTTAGAATCGATGCGCCAATCNTCTGCATCNAATAATGTGNAGTCTCCATGGTTGATAGGTGATGAAAAACTTGGAATTNAATTAACTGAAACACCNAAAAAATACGAACTTACTGTAGATCCTCTTTCTGTTTCAATGGATTGTGGTCTTGGCATAGAAAACGGAATAGGGATTCGAATATACCATTCTCCTTCATGCTTTGAAGATAGAACAATTCCAAAAACAGTATTTAGATCAATGATTGATCTTGGTGAAACACTTTCTGATATTGAAGAGAATGGCCCTACTCCATCTATTGAGCAACCACGTCAAGTGATTCTAAAATCAAATATTACTCCTAGCAGTATTGATATTGCTCAAACATGTTTGCGACAATATTGGCTAGAACGTAGAATTGGTTTGAAAGACGGAATAAATATGCTTGAAATTGGAACAAGAACCAACCAAAATGATCTCCCTCCTGCNAATGTTATCGGTACAATTGTTCACCGTTTGGTGGAAATAGGNGTTCCTAGTCCTAAAAGATCGAAGGATNCACTACCTTTGCCCATTGAATGGACAANGGATACCGAATCTAGTTGGAATGGTTCTAAANTNGATTTAGTAATGGNCGAAGTTTTCGAAGAATATCTTCCATCTGGTATTGATCGGGATAAAACGCGTAATTTAGTNTCTTCAATGATTTCAATTTTGGACTCTTCAGATTTNGGTCGATTTTTGAATGAAGGNACGGGNNAAATAGGTCAATTGGAGGGTGTACGAACTGAGATGCCTTTTGGNATGGAATTGGAAGTAGAAGGNCCACCNNTTGAGATAGTTTCAGATACTCCTNGAGGNAATCATTTACATTCAATTTCNGAGAAGAAGATNGCCCGATTTAGTGGATTAATTGATCTTGTAGTGGCCTTTCAAAATCCGGATCAAGAATCCAGTCTCCTTCCNGTTGATCTCAAGACTGAGGATGCAAGAATTTTATTGGAATCAAAGGACGAAATNGAAGGAACATTANTAGAAACNATTTCAGATGGTTCGATATCTGCAGCGGAACGAGANATNTTGTTGAAACATAGACATCAGCTNTTCATTTACTATTATGCATTAGAACTTCAAGAAGAAAATCGTGCTAAAAATGGTATGAAAAGAAGAGNGGTAGAATTCCCNGCAATTTGGGTGGGAGTTTCAGGTAGATTGGTTCAAATGAATGACGAAATNATGTCTTTNGCAAANTCAGAGTTACATCCTCTTTTGAATGAAATGATTGCTATTGATTATGGGGCGAATCTCGANTCAAAAGAATTCATTTGTTCAGAAGATGGAAATCATAAATGTCATTTCTAATAATTATAGATAGAATTTNCTAACGATAAGAANAATTACTTGACCCACTATTTCCTCCTATGGAATGGTATAACTACNTGAATCCAATCGTTGGGNTTTTGTTNTGGATTTATGGAATTTATTGCATGATTAAAGGCGGTACTCATGCTAAGGGGAAAGGTTGGGTTTCAAAGTACACACATCCCGTTACTTACCGTATAAATCAAACGATTTACTTGNTNATTGGATTTTTCACTGTTGTTTCATTTTTCATATTTAATAGATGAAGAGAATCGGAATACTCAATGTGCTAATTTGCTTGAGTNGANTTCATGGACGAATCTAAAGTAGACTCGATGCTGAATCATATTCGGAAAAATTGGGCTGAATCTGTACTTCCATCTTTATGTGATTTTATTCGAATTCCAGCACAATCGCCAGGTTTTGATCCTGATTGGGAAGAGAGGGGTGAATTAGACCAAGCGATAGAATTGTTTCAAACTTGGTTAGATTCTATTGGAATTGAAGACATGACTCATACAGTCCATCGTCTTCCAGGGAGAACTCCAGTATTGATTGTCGATGTGCCAGGTACTGGTTCTGGTGATGTTTTGTTTTACAGCCACTTAGACAAACAACCCCCAGTAACTGATTTGTGGTCAGAAGGAAAGCATCCGTTTGAACCAGTCTATGAAGCACCTTATCTCTATGGAAGAGGTAGTGTTGATGATGGATATGGAGGTTATTTGTGCGCTTTGGCAGTTCAAACTCTTCGTGCTCATGGAATCCCCCATCCACGATGCCGATTTTTGATTGAGACCTGTGAAGAATCTGGTTCATTTGACCTCCCCCCATATCTAGATGCTTTATCTGAAGAAATTGGGACTCCTGATTTAGTGGTAGTTTTAGACTCAGGTGCAGGAGATTACGAAAATATCTGGGTTACCGAATCATTACGTGGATTGGTAGCGGGCAAATTGAGAGTAGAGGTTAGTAGTGAAGGAGTCCATTCAGGATTTGCTGGCGGAATCATCCCAGAGACATTTAGAATTGCACGCAACCTCATTTCACGCGTTGAAGATTCTTCCTCAGGAGAGATATTACTTCCCGAACTTTATGTTGAAATCGATGATTCATTACGAACTCGCGCAGAAAGAATAGTCGAAGTTCTTGGCGATTCAGTTTGGACTGGTTTCCCCATGTTGGATGGAGTACAACCCCAAGTAATGGATCCTGTAGAATTAGTATTGAATGGAAATTGGAGGCCAGCTCTTGCAGTGATTGGAGCAAATGGCCTTCCACCGACAGAAGAAAGTGGGAATGTATTGAGGCCATATACTGAATTTGCATTATCATTCCGAATCCCTCCAGGTGTTGATTCTGAAGTCGTTGGAGATGTAATTAAGGGAGTATTAGAGAAGAATCCTCCTCATGGAGCGAAAGCTACATTCGAATTATTGGTTGGAGCTGATGGTTTTAGAGCGCCCCCTCTCAATCCTTCAATCGATAGTGCGCTAAATGTAGCTGCACAACATCTCTATGGAGAAAACTGGATGCCATTATTCGAAGGAGGCACAATTCCATTTCTTTCAATGATGCAAAATCGATTCCCTGAAGCCACATTTTTGGTTACTGGTTCGATGGGGCCAGATGGAAATGCCCATGGTCCGGATGAGAAACTTCACGTTCCTGCATCAGAGAATCTAACTTTAGCAATCTCACTTGCTTTGAATGGCCTTTCTGTTGGCTGAGTTGTTAAAACTGGGCCCATTAGAGCCGCCGGGGTTATATCGGAAGGTGTTTTGGAATGAACGATGGAACCCCTCAGCGACGACGAGGTTGACGAACAGGACACACCCGAGCAGATTGTCCGCCGGCTAGAGACTCGGCTTGCCGAAGAGACACAAAGACTGGAACGTTTGTATGAAGCATATCGTAAGGCTGAGGGGGAGATTGCGGACAAACAAGCACTAATCGATGTCTTAGAAAAAGAGGCTTTAGATCGTGAAATTGAGCGTGAAGGTCTCGAACATCTTCTTTCAGAGAAGGATAACAAGATTCGTGAATTGGAACTTGATGGCGCTAAATCATCGAAGCGTGTTGAACATTTAGAACCAGAATTGGAGAAAATGGAAGAAAAATATTCCAAGGAACGAGCAATGCTTGGTCGAGTGTATGAGATTACTGAAGAATTAGATGAACAACTCCAAACAGCTCAGTCCGAGTTAGAGGCTCGAGATGATTGGTATGTACAACACATGAAGGTCTTCGAGGATCTGAATCAGGCAATCAAGGATCGTTATGAGATGATTGAATCTGCAGTTGAGAAGGCTGCAGAATTCCAGAAGGCCCAAGAGAGCTTCAAGCAACGAATGGAGGAAGCAATATCCACTGCACAGAAGACAGGTGCTACAATTCCAGTAGGTCCTGTTGAAGTTACTGTTGAAGCGGGGGACGATGGCGTTCTTGGTACAGATGATGATGAAATTGTAGTCAACCCTGCAGGCACTGCTGAGAAGGAAGAAGAGTGAGTGAGTTTTTGATGGGAATCGCCCAACCCGGGCAGGCCCCATCGATTCTAGTAACTGCAATGTCCATTGGAATGTTTTGTATTTCCTTTTTTGTAGCAGATCCAGGGGGAGTAATTACTCTAGTTGGGGTAATTTTAGCATGTTTAGCATCATTTATTGTGTTCTTTCATCGTGATCCGGAACGTTTTATTCCAAGAGATGAGAACTTGATTCTTTCACCTGCCGATGGAAAGATAATGTTCGTTGAAAGAGAACGTTCAACGGGACGTAGGCCAACAAAAGAAGAATTTCAATCCGGAAAAATTGTCACAGAACCATTGATGGGAGATTGGTATCCTGAACCATTGAGTAAGCCCTTGTCTTTCAATACTGAACAGAGATGGGAACCAGTACCAGTAGGTTCAGAACATACATCTGATGTAATTAGAGTTGCAATTTACATGTCTCCTCTAGACGTTCATGTTCAACGCAGTCCTCGTAAATCAAAAGTTTTAGCAATGGAACATCGTACAGGAAAAGGACTTTCTCGTGGTCCATTTCGTAAAGCATCAAAGAAAGAAAGTGAAGGAAATGAAAGAGTTAGAACAGTTCTTCAATCAGATGATGGAATGTTGATTGAAATAAACCAAATTTCTGGAGCACTTGCTCGAACAATAATTCCCTTTTGTTCTATTTCAGATCAATTGAATCGAGGTCAAAGATATGGGATGATACGATTGGGAAGCCGTGTTGATATTCGGGTTCCAGCAAATGGAATTACACCATTGGTCGAACCAAATAATATGGTTCTTGCTGGGAGTTCTCCTTTATTCAGAATAGAATAATTATGGATAGAACAAGAAGGCTAATCCAATGATGATATATGTTGCTAATAGCATCGCACCTTCCATCCAATTAGATTGACCATCTCTAGAAATACTATTTGCAATCAAAACAGCCAACATGCAAGCAGCAGTTTCTAAGAGTCCAAATTCAAAACTCAAATCCAATCCTACAATCCAAGAAACCAGAATAACTAGTGGCGCAACAAATGCTGCAATTTGTACAGATGAACCAACTGCAATTCCAATAGAGAGATCCATTCGATTTTTCCCTGCAACAACAACAGCCGTGAAATGTTCTGCAGCATTTCCAAACAAGGGTAGGAGAATTACGCCAATGAATACCGCTGATAGTCCAATAGCTTCTCCTGCTGCCTCCACTGAATGAACCATGATTTCAGCCATCAAAGAAACAAATAAAGTTGCAACTAGAAGCAAAATTCCAGCATCTCGGAGATCCATTGTTGGTTCTTCGTGTCCATGTGAACTTCCAGACATTAAATCTGAATGAGTTTTCAATTGGAAAAACAATAGGAGTGCATAGGATGCCATTAGAACAATTGCAGTTAACCTAGAGACCATTAGAACCCCGCTAATTATTTCCGTTTCCTCGATTCCACTAATTGAAAGAGCAATGTGGAATACAGTAGGTAGAATCAAACAAATAGTAGCAAGAAGAAGAAGAGTTGTATTGATGCTTACTGCTTGAGGGTTGAAAGTTTGTTCTTTATGACGCAAACCTCCCCACAGAAATGAGAGCCCCATTACTAAGAGTAGATTACCTAGAATACTTCCAATTAAACTGGTTTTTACTAGTGTAATCATAGCATTACCTAATTCCGGATTAGAATCTGAAAATGCATTTGCTGCAGCGAATACTGCTACTAATGCAATGATGATTTCTGCCGCATTTCCAAATGTTGCATTTAGCAATCCACCAATTGATTCTGATGTTCTTGTAGCAATTTCTTCAGTCGCCTTTCCCATTAAGAATGCTAGTGGCATAATTCCAATAAGTGAGGAGATAAATTGTATTGATTCATCAAGATGTGCTATTTTTGCATAAAATGCAATTGGAACAGCAATTAGAAGCCAATTAAGAATAGAATTTCTAGGGTCGCATGCTGCAACGATTGAAGAAATGCCACTGAGTGTGCTTTTTTCTGTTCCACTTCCTTCTTCTTGGACTTCAGACATACCCTAACCAAGCAAAGACGGAGCGTCAAGATTGCGATTCTCGGAGCCTTCATGTTGAGGAGAGTAGAGGGTAGTCTATGTCTACCGGCCCGTCCATTGCTCTCTCGGGTGCACCCGGAACTGGAAAGACTAGTATTGCTGAAGTCGCAAAATCTGATGGCTGGGCAATTACGACTGTTCAATCATTAGCTGAAGAACATAATTTGTTGGGTCCAATTGATTCTGAAGAAGGTGCTAGAGAAATTGATATCCATGCGTTGAGTAGTGCTTTAGGTTCTATAGAAGGCCCTTTGATTATTGATGGACACCTTAGCCACTTATTGAATGTGGATGCAATTGCAATATTGAGATGTGACCCATCGGTTCTCCAGGCTCGACTTGAGCAACGTTCCTATCCAAAATGGAAGGTTGAATCCAATATTGAATGGGAATTAATTGGTGGAACATGGGCAGAGGTTGAAATTGAAAATGTTGCAGAATTTGACTCTTCATCAAAAAATATTGATGATTTATGGAACAATATTCGAGAATGGATCAATAGCGGCCATCCTAGATTAGAACCATTTGTTGATTGGATGGATGATTAAGCCACTGCTTTACGTAATTTGACAATATAATCCAGCCCAGAAATAAGTGTAAGAGTTGTTGCAATCATTACCATCCAAAAACAAATGTCTGCATAGACCATTTCTGCCATCGAACTTCCATGGACAGCTAAGCCTCCCAAAATCATGATAATTGCAATTGTCTGAGACATTGTTTTCCCCTT
This sequence comes from Methanobacteriota archaeon, assembly GCA_002718215.1. GTDB lineage: Archaea > Thermoplasmatota > Poseidoniia > Poseidoniales > Thalassarchaeaceae > MGIIb-N2. Next base: position 15,512 of record PBDV01000006.1, on the reverse strand, counting down.
TCCTAAATTACTAGCCGAGAAGTCGATTTTCTGCACTTCTGCAAATCCCCTTAATCCTGTAATCAGAACTTCTCTTGCTAGAATCAGAATTACTGCCCAAACTGGCACCAATGTAGAAGTCCATGTTGATGAAGCCAATAGAATTAGCATTGTTTGAATGAGTATTTTGTCGATTAAAGGGTCTATCATCCGTCCAAAAACAGTAACACTATCCAATTTTCTAGCAAGATATCCATCTAATGCATCTGTAGCCATTCCAATAGAAAAGATAGACAAAGCAGTCCACCAAAACCACGATTCTGGAAAAATATTCCCCGATCCCCAACAAACAAAAATGATTGTTAGAATTGGAACGGCTCCCAACCTAGACATGCTCACAATATTGGGCAAAGGACTAACCTCCCGTTTTTCGGCCATGAATCTCTTCAAACGAACTTATGCAAGGTTCTTCCGGCGATATTGAGGGTCTAAAGAACCGGTTTCTAGAGTTATTTCTCTGCGTCAAGTTCATGTCAGTTAGAGTACCATCGATAGTATGGGTCCAGCCATGTCTGCGAAGTCTCGTTCCAGTTTCTCGCTTGTGTTCATACTATTATTGAGTATGATTTCCTTGCCTTCAGCTATGGCAGATGATCACTATGATTACCAAGATATTGGTGACCCGAATGACGTTCAGGCGCAGGAAATGGAAGCTGTTTGGGACTCTACATATGAACATACTAGAGTAACTTGGAGAAACATAGGAGGAGATGGAGGAACTACCGGTGGAATATCTTCTAGCACAATTCAAAATCTTCCTTTAGTGAAGTATCGAGTTTATCGAGCGGCTCAACCAATTAATGCTTCAGACATTACAGATGGAAATTACAGTTATTTCACTGAAGTAGATGCTTGTTTACCCGAGCAAGATGCCTTTTCATGTCTTGATCAGGAAAGAAGTGCAACTTTCCTAACACCTCACAGTTCTAATGGTTCGTATCATTATGCAGTCACTACGGTACTATCTAATGGTACAGAACATGGTTTAGTTGAGATGAACGTTTCTCAAAACTATGAACCAGTAATTGAGGAATCCAATCCTATTTCCACACCATTTAATCTAAGAGCAACGTATGATGGTGCAGCATCTGAGACCGTTTTAGAATGGGATAATACTGTTCCTGTATTTTTCCCTGGACAATTGACTGAAACTGGATTGAATGCTTATACAATCAAGATTTATGAGCACCCAGTTCCAGCAACTAGATCGAATTGGGCAGACTTGAATCCATCACTTGTTGCTATGGATTTGCCTGCAGGAACAAATAGTCATCGTCTTTCTGTTCCTCAAGGAACTGATCGAGAAGTATACTATACTGCAACCTTGATTGATATGGGGTATGAAGACTTCCGAATGCTTACTTCTAATTCTCTAAGTGAACCAGTACGAGAGGATAATCGTGCCCCATCGCCAGCATTTGAAGTTGCAGCATCGTTTTCTGCAGATCCTTCCACAGGCTTTGGTACAACGAGGGTCGTTTGGACTGATGACCCATACGAAGATGGAAATGAGACATACAATATTTGGAGAAGTGCAACCCCATTTTCACAGAATGTTTCAGGAGCAACACTTGTTGGAACCTCTCCTGCTGGAGTGGAATTATTTGATGTGCAAATTGATCAAGGTACACTCGGGGAATCGTATTATGCGGTAACAATTGCAGATTGGGTCAACAATCATGATGGCTTGGTTTCTTCTGGTTCAACATCAACGTTGATTTTTGAGGACACATTCAATCCATGGATTGCTGAACCAACTAGTGTAAGTGCATCTTACATGAATGGAATCACATCAATCACATGGAATGATCAAATGGGAGCAGAAGGAGAGGTTTACCATGTTTATCGCTCAGTAGGCGCTCGTCTTACATCTGCTTCTAATCTAACGTTGGAAGCGGAACTTGTAGCTACTGTTCCAGATGGCGTCCAATCAACTACTTTTTCTGTTACCCCAGGTGTAGTTCAGACGTCATACTATTGTGTAACTACAGAGGCACGTTATGGATATGTGAATGGAACATATGAGGATACACGCTTTGTTCAGAATTGTTCCGAACCTACTTTAGAAGACACTAGGATGCCTAACCCAGCCTTTGTTTCTGAACCTCAATTGGAAGTAATGTCTTCTCAAAAATATGTATTAGTGAGTTGGATTAACAATATCGATGAATCTGGAGAAACATATTCTATTTGGGCTCACTCTGGGAATCCTTGGGGAATTGAAGATTGGGAACAAGAAGACGTTCTTACATCAAATGTCAGTATAGGGGATGATTGGGAACTTCTAATGGACGATATTGTAGAACCAGAGAATGGAATGACCACAATTTATCGCAACATCAACATCGATGTTGGTTTAGATCTATATCGATGGTATGCAGTAACTACTACTGATGAATGGGGCAATGAAAATTTAGCAATTTCATCTCCAGGTAATGTTTGGCATGTCCATGAAGATACAACTGCGCCAACCGCGGAAATTACTGTCGAAGGTGAAGATGAAGAAGGTAATGATTTCATTGCAAAGGCATTGACTCAAGGAGATTATGAAGTTCTTTTCAAAGTAAATGAAATGTTATCTGAAGATCCGGTGATAAATGTAACAACTACAGATTTTGATCAAGTTGCAGGGACAGGATATGCATTTACTGAACAAGGAGGCATGGTAAGAGCAGAACCAGTTCCTGGACGAGAATTAACTTACAGATTGAGAATGACTCTACCTGCTGGTTTGAATAATGCTGAACTCCAAATTGAGTATACATTGGTTGATCAAGCAGGAAACACAGAGACAAACGTTGTAGTTGGATGGCCTCTTGATGTTCAAGATCCAGACATTCAGATGTATTCACCAGGTGCATCTAGCACCTATCTGTATGGAGAATATGTTCGTGTCCATGGCAGTGTTAGTGATGATGTAGGAGTTGAGTTTGTAAGAATTAAATTTGAAAAAGGTCTTGCTCAATCAACAATTGTTCTTACAGAATGGTTCAATGTTACTGATATTACTGCATTGGACGATGATGGGAAGGTTTTCGTCTTTGAATATGTTGACCCTGCAGCATCATGGCCAGATAAGGGACCTCAAAAATTAATAGTTCAAGCAGGCGATTCAGCAGGAAATATTCGTGAAATATCCATTATTTTCACTGTAGATTTGTGTCAACGAACAGTTAGTGGATTTACTGTTTGTGCAACTTCAGTTGATGATCTAAATCCTCCTGATATAGATGGAGCTGGTGTTCGAGATGATATGGATATGTGTATTGAGCCGACTCTAGGAGAAGAAGTAGACGAATCAACCGGTTGTGCATCTCCTGGATTATTTTCTGGAACTTATCTCTTAGTTTACGCCATGGGTGGTTTGAACCTTGTATTGTTAATTGCTGCAATATTAGCTGCATCTATGGCAAATGCGAATCCCACCAAGAAACGACGTGGGGATGAAGAAGACATGCTTGATGAAGATGATTGGATGGCTGACTTCATGAGTGGAGGAAGTGGCCAAGGTTCTCCTGATGATGTTCGTGCAGACATGGCTTCATTAAACACTTCAAGTGATGAAAAGGAGAAGGAAGAGAAACAGGTAGAGGAAGAAGAAGATATATTCCAAGAGAAGGTTTCTCGTCCAAAGCGTCGAACCAAGAAGAAATCGTCTGATGATGATGATGGAGATGACGAGGAGGAGAAAAGCTCCCGTCCACGCGTACGTCGACGTAATGTCCGCCGTCGTTCATAGGCGGTCTCCCATGTTTGGAATGGATGATCCTTCGAAGGTCATTGAACAGATTAGAAGTTACATTGCAGAAGGCAGATTGGAATTAGCTGAAGTAATGGCTCAGGAATTATCTACTCATTTACTCAATTCAAAGAGAGACAATGAATTGGATCGAATACTTGTATTGGTATTGAGAGAATGGACTCTTGTACTTTTCATTAGAGAACAATGGGCAGAAGCCAGACATGCATCAATTAAATTGGCAAAGGCACGTAAGATTGAGATTCGAAGACTTCGCTCATTGGGAGATGTAGAATCACTTTCACAGGGATTGCAATTAGAAGTTGAAGATATTGTTCTTCAGGGTAGAATTGAATCTTCAAGGGGAAATTTCAGAGCTTCCAGAAAATGGTTTTCTCGTGCAATAAAAAGAGATCAGCATCACATTGAAGCCCGACTTTCTAGAATCGGGTCTCGTTGGAGAATAAAAGGAACTCTCAAAGGAGGAAAAAACGATGTTTTAGATCTTCTTTACACTCTAGAGAAAAGTGCAGGCGTGGAGAGAATCGGAGGGGTTTTAGGTATGAGAATTTCAGGTTCTGCATTGGCCCCCATAGATCGAATTCTCGAGATTATTGAAGGATGTAGTGATCCATCACTAGGCCTCCCAATTTCTGTAGTAGAAAGGGCCAAAAAAATGAAAGAATGTATTCATTCAGAAATTAATCAGATCGAATCTGGAGAAAGAGAATCAGATGCTAGGCTTGCAGCTGCAATAGATTCACTAACACCAACATTGGATTATCACCAATATTCGTCAAATTAATCATGCTGGGCCCTTATACTCCAACCATTTTCTACAAGAATGGCACCATGTCCATCTTCCTCCATTTTCGACCGCTTCTTGTACAGGTCCGTTGCAATGTGGACAAATTTCCGTAGTTTCTGCATTTTCTTCACTTTCGTTTTTTGTTCGGTTAATAATGAGGTAAACTATGGAACCAAGCAATCCAATAGAACCTATAGCCAACAATATCAGTAGAGTAGAATTTTCTTTGTTCGAATCAGATACGTCTTCTTCAATGAGATTCACCGGAGTGTCATCATTCTGAATTATTGGGGGGCAAGAGCAATCCAATGGATTCATTTCAGAACCGTCCCAACAAATAACCGAGGGGCAAACAATCTCCTCTGGTTCTTCAGTGGTGTTTGAATCATTATTTTCATTCTCATCAATAGGAGTTGGAGGCTGACAAATCAAAGGATCAGTAGAGTCATAATCAAACGGTAANCCNGTACTACTTTCGGGAACACATCCATCATTNTCTGGGTCTCCATGTGCNAAGAAATCAAANGGAAATAAATCTCCAGATTCAATTCTTAAACCNGTATTTGGGTCTATAGAGAAGGTGTAATTATCTCCAAAACCATCACCGTCTAGGTCGATGCATTGTGAATTATCATTGGGAAAAGCATCNCCTGATGCNGGNGTTCTATATCCNTCATTNTCNGTNNCATAGGTNTAATTNTCNCCACAACCATCTCCATCACGATCTGTGGATTGTGAAAAGTCTGTTGGAAACGCATCNCCTGAATCTATTCTCAACCCATTACTTCCAATAATGTATGAATGCGAATCTCCAACNCCATCCCCGTCAGTATCTCTTGCCTGNTATACATCATNTGGAAAGGCATCTGCNACTCCAATNGGATGGGCAANCCACTCATTATCNGGGTCAGAAAAACCATCTCCATCTGTGTCNATGCAGCCAAAACGATCNATTGTGGATTCACCNGGAATTTCTGGNCANTNATCNCCTTCATTNCCATTTGAATTNTCTCCANANCCATCATTATCCATNTCNGACCATTGAGTTTGATCATTTGGAAACNNATCTCTTTCATCNGGNACNCCATCTTGATCTAAATCTGAAACCAATCTNGTAATNCTTCCNGTGTGATTTACAATNACCAGNGCTCCATCTTGAGTAACNCCCATTCCTCTAGGTATTCCAGAAATTGAAATCGANGNNACAACTGATTCATTCATTGGATCNATGAATTCNACNATTCCTGTTTCTGAAGTAGTTGANTCNCCAGAACCTACAAACACNCCTCCATCATTGATGTCAATTGCTATCGAGAAAACTTCACCATNTACCGGAATATTTCGAATAATTTGCTGTTGCACNGGATCATACATTTTCAACATTGAATCCCATCCTCCTGTAATCAATATCCCTGCCCCNTCTAACCAAGTGTTTACACCAGTGTAATTTTCATGAGAGTATACGACTCCCTCATCAGTCCAAGTCATCGGATCAATNCCGTTAGTTGACCACAATCTAACTCCTCCTTCTTGACCGATTGAACTCATTTTTTCTCCGCTTGGATCAAATGCAATAGTCCAATGAACATCTGGATATCTCCATTCGCGNAGTATTTGTCCAGNTTGTGAAATTACNGCAACAACACCATCNGCACTGGTATTGTTNGGGTTTTCTCCAAATGTTGCAATGATTTGGTCATTCATATTNATTCNAGCTCTTCCGAATACNGAAACAGTACTTGTAGCNCCCAAATCAATGGTCCAGATATTCTTGTTTTGTTCATCNCANGCGGNAATCATTCCATCGCTGTAACCGATGATAACTTCATCACCTGTATTCGACCATTCCACACTCTTTGCAAATGGAATGGAATCAATTGGATCNCCAAAATTTGGGTGNTGGCATTGTCGATTTCTCATTCCAGTNTCTAAATCCCAAACAGATACAACNCCTCCAGAATNGGCCATTGCAACTAAATCTCGATTTNGCATCATTGCAATTTCNCTAGTTAATCTTGTACCAAGTCTACTATGGAAAGATAGGCCAGTTGCATCTTCTTCCCAGATTTCAATTGTCCCATCTCTACCTGCGGAAGCACTCAACCCAGTACTGCTTGTTGTAACATCCAATACNTCAGCGGGAANTCCTTCTCCATTACTCACGAAACTATGCCATCCAACATCGTTTAGAATGGAGCCCATTTGATCAATAAACATCATTCTTCCTGGGTCATGCAGTCCAACCAATAATTGANTCCCGTTATTCGACCAAGAGAGGGATGAGACATTGTGAGGAATGGGTGNATACCACTCCACTTGACCATCAAGATAACGGAAATGAGNTACTACTCCCTCATTGGGNCGATTCCATCCAACAGTGTAACTCTGTCCNGTTCTATCCCAATCAATTGCCCATGCAGTCACTTCATTTCCTGAACCACCGATTGCNCTATCCCATATTGGATTAAGATCNGGGATGGAATAAGCAACTACACGATCTTGATTCTGATTCTGAGACCAATAACGTAGTGTGCTTACAACAACACTACCGTTTGGNGAAAGTGAACAATCGGTAGGCATTGATGATGTATAGATGCTATTCGGATTNCCTGAACCACCCATTAAGTAACTAGTTTCTACAGTTACAATTTCTCCTGGAATATTCGGATTATTTATTCCTCCACAAATAACCACTCTACTTCCATCTTCTGAAATATCCATCCCCCATAGGAATCCATCCTCGGCACCNGTGAATCCCTTTGCCCAAGTCATTTGATGTCCNCTGGTGGAGTTTAATGGCCAATTNCTTCCTTGATCAATTATTTCNAANACGACCAAATCATCATCTGAATCTGCAATCATCAAATGTTCTGAATCTAACCACATAACATCNACTAATGGATCNGGGTGCGGAGAATAAAATACAACTCTACCATCAGTAACATTCCAAACTAAAACCCTTTTTTCAGTTATATCTACACCTGCAANCATTGAACCATCGGGNGAAAAATCAATGCCCCANAGTGCTCCTGTAGTATCTGGTCTCCAATAGTTTGCTTGGAACCCANCTCCATTGGGTGGTTCAATAGTTCTAGTCCATTCTAGACTTTGAACTTCATTTGTTGTTTCAGTTTCCAATTGAGANTGCGAAGTGGAAAAAGTACCNACCATAGTNGAACTCAAAAATAGGAAAATGACCGAAAATGCGCATAACCTCAACGGTACCTCNCCCATGTCAGTCCAAAGCCCCCNCNTCGCTTGATTCTTTGGCTTCCGTATCTGATGGAATATTATGGAATCGTCAAAATCGCCCCCAATCTTGACGATATGGTTATGATGGCATCGAACACGCTGACTTCATGCGTCATATTATAGATCGCGTTTTAGAGTTGCAAGATTCCGATTCTGAACCTCCAATTGTTCCCACNCCTCAAGATGGAGATTTAGCAGAATTATTGAAGACATTACAGCCTAGAATTCGGGTTTACGGATGTGGTGGTTGTGGAAATAATACAGTTTCTCGTTTAACAGAGGAAGGTCTCCTAGATGANGAATATGCTGTTGGTTGGGCAATCAATACTGATGCTCAACATCTTCTTCGAATTCATAGTGAACATAAGATGCTCATAGGTAGGACAGCTCGTGGAAGAGGAGCTGGTGGCGANCCTGAAATGGGTGAAAGAGCAGCATATGAGTCAGAAAGGCAGTTAACTGAATCAGTGAATGATTGTGATCTTGCATTTGTTACAGCGGGTTTGGGTGGNGGAACTGGTACTGGTAGTGCCCATGTNATTGCTCGATTGGCAAAAGCAGCGGGTGCTCTAACTATTGGAGTTGTAACATATCCATTCAGTTCTGAAGGAACGCAAAGACGTCAGAATGCTGATTGGGGNCTTGAAAGATTAAGAGAAGTATGTGATACAGTAGTCGTATTACCAAATGATCGTTTATTGGAAGTTGAAGGAGTGCGAGATCTTCCAATTGCGGCTGCTTTCAGAGTTGCAGATGAATTGTTAATGAGATCTATTGCAGGAGTNACTGAATTGATTGCNAAGGAAGGTNTNGTGAATCTTGATTTTGAAGATCTTAGGTCAGTGATGATCAATGGAGGAGGAACTGCTATGATTGGATATGGAGAAGGAAGGGGCTCAGAACGTGCAGAATATGCAACTCGACAAGCACTTGAATCGCCATTGTTGGATATTGATGTCTCGGANGCACGCGGTGCGTTGGTTAATGTTGTAGCTGGNAAGAGTTTGACTTTGGGTGAGGCAGAAATGTGTGGCCAAATTATTCGAGAGAGCATAAATCCGCATGCCCGAATTATCTGGGGGGCAACTGTTGATGAATCATTAGGAGAGGAACTTCGTGTCTTGATTGTGTTAACCGGAGTAAGAAGCGAACAAATACATGGAACCACTTTACAGAATCGTTCTAGAAGCATTCGTTCGCGCTCAACTTCCTTCATCCGTTGATGTAAACCATTCCGTCGTGCTTAAGTGGGGCACGGAAGTCGCATCGAAGGCTGAGGGTGCGCTATGGCGGATGAAGGAGACAGCAATGGCTCAATCGAACAGCGGGCGCAAGCCATGCAAGACGATATCGANCGCTGGATTAGGCGGCGCCAGCGAGGCGATTGGGCCAGGATTCTAAGAATGGCCCGCAAACCATCTCCNGCNGAGTTCCGTCAAACAGTCATTGTATGCGGAATTGGCATGTTTGTTCTAGGTGCAATTGGTTTCGGAACTCTTTGGTTGATGGATAACCTTCTCCCCTCTTTCTTTTCTTGGTTGACTACACCAACCGATGTTCAGTTCAATAATCCATGAGGTGAAACAATATGTCAAANGCATTCATTGTCTATCTACGAAATGAAGAAAATGTCCTACTGATGAAGCGTGATGAAAGCGTTAGTGAATTCCCATTAGCTTGGGATGGNGTTTTTGGTGTTGGAGATGCTCACGATCTAGATGTTGTTTACCAAAGAATNACTGAAGCGACCGGAATAGAATCAGAGAAACTTACTCATGTTCGAACAGGAGAACCACGAGGTATTGAGTTTGGGAATCGATTGAATGANGTNACTCCTGTATTGGTTGCAACTGGNGAAACACATGTTATTCCTGCTGCGCTNTATTCAGAGTTTGAATGGATAGATGCAGGTGACATAAGAAGCAAGGATTACTCTATTCCTTCTCTAACTGAGATGTATGGNGATGTTGGTANTTTTCTTTACATTTTGAAGACTTCAATTGGGCAAGAAGCGAATGTAGCCAATGAAATTCGAGCTCGTCTTTCAGGCTCAGGCTCACTTGCAGACGTAGTTTCTGAGATTTATGCGGTATTACAATCCGATCATATGCGTGGCTATATTTTCGTTGAAGCATCTGCACAACATCATGTCGAGAAACTGATTGGACGAGCGGGGAACAAGACTACCCCGCTCAAGAATTGTCGTAAATGTCTGGATGGAGAAGCACCTTTCAGGGATATTTTCCCTCACTTAGAACCCAAAGCTGCTACTGCAGGTATTTCTGAAGGCGATATTGTAGAAGTTCGTCTTGGTGCATTCAAAGGTCAACGTGCTCGCGTAACCAATATTGCAGATAGCAAGGAAGAGATTACAGTAGAACTCTTTGATGCGCCAGTACCAATCCCGTTAACTGTTCGAGCTGACCAAATTAGGGTAACTCAGAGAGTGGAGTAACGTTAGGACCGATTAAATAGAGGAAGCAAGTCGCCGCGATGCTAGAGGAGAGGAACCACATGTCAGCACGCAACGAAACTCCCCACGTCATCAATCAGACATTGGGTGTTCCAAAGTGCAATGGTAGTTGGGAAGAATCCACTGAAAATCTGACCATGGATCAGGTTAAGCAGATTGCTGAAAAGCAGGCAGATCGCCTTACTGGTGCAACACTATTTGCTCGTTGCCGCGAGGTGATGGGTACCTGCGTAGCAATGCGTGTTAGGGTAGAAGGACTAGAGCCGAAAGAGGCATTGAAACAGATGAAGGAGGGGGCGTTCGAAGCGCACTTTGCCTGAGTTTGTCACGCAGCGCGGGAGAGGGCAACCTCGTTGACCGCGGAGGTGATGGAAAATGAGAGAAAAAATCCAAGAAGCGATTCAACAGGCTCTAGATGAGGCTCCTGAGCGNAAGTTCGTTGAATCAATCGAGTTTTCNTTTACTATCAAGGATGTAGATTTGAAGAATCCAGCAAATAGGATTCAAGAAGAGATTCGATTACCAAATGGTCGNGGAAAGGACATCTCAATTGCTATGTTTGCTTCTGGTGAAATGGCAACGAAGGCAAANAATGCAGGTGTTGATGTATTGGATCCTGCTACCATCGAAGACCTTGGCGGCAACCGCCAACANGCACGTAAGATTGCCAAGAAATACGACTTTTTCCTCTCTGAGGTTCCTCACATGGGAAGCATNGGTCGGTTCTTAGGACAGGTTNTGGGNCCTCGTGGAAAGATGCCAAGACCAGTTCCTCCAGTGATGGATNTTGCNGCATTAAGTAGTGGATTGCGAAATACCNCAATCATTCGTTCCCGCGACAAAATCACATTCCATGGACCCGTTGGTTCTCGTTCNCAATCTATTGATGAATTAACTGAAAATGCAATGGCANTTTGGAATCGTGTAATGAGTANGCTNGAGCGTGGACATATGAATATCCGNTCATGTTACGTAAAAACTTCAATGGGNCCGTCCATTAAAATCGAGGTGGTCAATTGATTCCTAAGGCCGCACAATGGAAAAAAGACCGAGTAGGTCAACTTGAAGANATTATCAAGTCCGAAGGTGTGATTGGAATCGTAGACATATCTGGTGTACCTGCTACCAATATGTTGGATATGNGGGCTAATTTGCGTGANGGTATGACTGCAACAATGGCTAAGAAGACATTAATCCGTCGTGCTTGGNAAAATGCAGGTTTAGATTCCAATCATTTGGAAACACTACTTGATGGAGTTGTNCAACCGATGTTGGTNCATTCTGATCAATACAANGCATTCCAATTGTANGCTGAATTAGACAAGACACGCCAAGGTCGTGCAGCTAAAGANGGAGAGACAGCACCAACTGATATTNTCGTTGAAGAAGGAGAGACTGAATTCGCTCCNGGACCNATTGTTGGNGAATTAGGTGCAGTAGGAATTCCTGCNAAAATNGACAAAGGAAAGGTCGTTATCCAAAAGACTGTGACTATTGTTGAAGCNGGNCATCCTATTGAAGGAGATNTNGGAATGATGTTGTCTAAGTTGGGGATAAACCCAATTGAAATTGGNCTCATACTTTCTGGAGTAGTNGAAGAAGGAACAGTCCTTTCTGCTGATTCNTTGAATCTCGATTTGGATGGATTGAGAACCGATATCATTACTGCAATGTCTGGTGCATTCAATCTTGCTTGCAATGTTTCTTGGTTCACAAAAGAGACAATGCCTACACTAATTTCCAAGGCCAGTTCAGAGGCATTCAATGTCGCTGTTGAAGCTGGTATTTCCAATGAGAAGACAATACCTGTCTTCATTTCGCGCGCTCAAGGGCGCGCATTGGCCCTTGCAGGCCATCTCGATTCCTCTGCCCTGGACGNTGAACTCGCAGGAATGCTTGGTGCAGCAGCAGCCTCGGCTGTTGTTGTCGCTGACGCTCCAAGTGAGGAGGCTGTAGATGCAGCCGAAGAGACCACGGAAGAGGTAGAAGAGGAGGAAGAAGGTGGCTTTGGCGGCCTNGGAGATCTCTTTGGTTAAATAAAAAAAAGAAGGTGAAAAAAAATGGAATACGTATACGCTGCTATGTTACTGCATTCGGCTGAGAGCAAGATTGACGACAAGACTGTTACAGCAGTTCTAACTGCTGCTGGAGTGGACGCTGATAAAGCAAGAGTGAAGGCTCTTGTTGCATCTTTGTCCGATGTCGACATTGGTGAGGCAATGGCAACTGCTGTTGCAGCACCAGTGGCGGCGGCTGCACCTGCAGCTNCTGGAGGAGGCGGAGACGCACCTGCAGCAGCTGCTGAAGAGGCTGCACCCGCTGAAGAGGAAGAAGAAGAAGAGGGCGGCGGNTTCGGCGGCCTCGGCGATCTTTTCGGCTAATCTCAGAAGTTGTAATTACAGATTGGAACCCGTATTATTACGGGATTGGTGAGGATTACTGGCCGTTCGGCAAAACGGACGGATGCCACTGGGCGGNTCACCCCCTCAGTGTTCAGAATCATCNCTANAATCCGAAGTGATGATGTCTGATGACTNTCTCCCCNNAATGTGGACTACGCAACAGTGTTCGAAATTCCGGTGAGNGTTGGTTCAGTTAGTGCNGTNCGTTCATTCAGNATTATTGCAGAAAGCGCTGGTTGGAAAGTCACNCGACATGAGGGAAAACGACCAGTTCATCGCATGGCAATTATCATGCCACTTCAACAATCAGTCAGAACATTTGGTATTGTTATCGACAATGGACCACTTGAAGGAGCAGCAATGCAAGCTTGGTCTCATACTCCAGGGTCTGCAGGACAGATAACCACAACTGAATGGGTTCTTCCTGAAACCATTGATGAGTCAATTTGGAATGATTTCATTTGCGCTTGGTCTGCTGATTTACCACGATTACCCAATCGATGGACATTTTGGGAACGCAGTCGCATTGGGTATTTATTGCCTGAATATGGTAGATCTAAACGTAGATTAGCAAAATGGGGATTAAATCCGAAGTGGAAGAAAAATGAGGAAATTCAGTACAATTGGCCACCAAATAATACAGATGAGTCTGAATGAATAAAACGGGACATTGAAGAACATGGACCGGCCATAGCAACCCATGGACCTAGCAGAGATGTTCCAAGATCGTCGCAGTCAGGCGATGTTGGGTGGCTCTATTCTCTTCATGCTAATTTTCCCAATTTACTTTGCAATGGTGCCCGGGTTGGTTGGTTTAGACGATGCGTCTTCTACCGGCCCTTCCGGAAAGTGGACTGTTTCATTCACTGAAGAAACATTGACTCAAACTGATACTACAGATGCATTGTCCGATGGAGATACACATGAAGATACGTTTGTCATTACTGAGGAAATGATTGGAGATAACAAAAATTTGGCTTCAGTAACGATTACGATAGAATGTCAAGATCAGGGTGCGGTAGGCCCCGGGCAAAATAACGGAGTAGATGCATCATCAGATGTATCGGGAGTTAGTGGGGAACTTGCAGATCAAACAGATGGGGGAGGCTGTGGAAACGGAATTGCTGCATCAATGACTTGGAATTTAATCGATGGTTATGATGGGCAGGATTACGAAGCAGATGGCACAGAAGCAGAGATCCGTTCAGGATGGATGGATTCAGATAATGGACGCGGAGATTGGATTGTTGAATTAACTGCAGATGTTCAGAATGATGCTGTTGGTTTCCCTCCTTTCTTATCTTCTGATGATCAAACATATGATATTACTTGGACAGCGGTAATTTTTGAGGTTTCAATGGAACCAGTAATAGATATTGAAGATCCAACAACTGCATGATTCATGTTTTTGCATGTATCTTTACAACATCATCATTCACTAATTCGTGATCTCCTCCAATTACTCGTCCAGTTCTAGCATCAGTTGCTCTGATGAATCCATCTCCAAGGTCAGTATGTACTGCATAAGCAAGGTCCTTTGCTGTTGATCCTTGTGGAATTAGTAATGCATCTGGGAGGACCCTTCCATCACCATCAACCCATTTTGATTCGTCTTGAACAGGATATGCGACGATTCGATCTAGACGATCGAATAGAACAGAAGAAAGTAGGGAAATCAAACCAGTTCCACCCATTTCCTCAATTCGCTTTGAGAGAGCTGCAAGTCCTTTCCTTTGTGCATCAGTTAATTCTGCATTTTCTGAAATTGTGAAATCTAAGTCTCCAGGTCTGTAATTGATTGCACCAGCTTTTGCTGCCCTTCTTAGGCCCAATTCCGTTTCTGCAGAAGTAGCCTCTATCAGGCCTCCCTTTTCTTCAATACGTGTTTTTAGGTGAATCCATTTGGAGATATCTGCTTGATCTGCTTTGTTAGCAGCTACATAGAGCGGAAACAATTTTTCACGTAATTCACAAGCGAGATTACTAACAGTTTCTTCATTCCAAGTCCACGGTACATCTAGGTCGGGATTACTAGCAATGAATGAAGACAATTTACTGGAAATCATTGCTTCTGTAGCACCCAATCCACTCAGTTGAGAATGAATATATCGAACAAGTGCCATTTGGCCTTCTGCCTGTGCCCTTCTTGCGCCCCTTGCCCAAGAATCGTTTAGAATACCGGTTATCCATGCATTCAATTCATTGATCAAAAAGTCATATTCTTCTTCAGGGTCACACGCTCCTTCACCGATTGGATTCCCTTCTATATCGGTAGTTCCGGAAGCATCTACAACTTGTATTAGTGCGTCACAGTTGGCTAAATCTGAAAGGAATTGATTCCCTCTACCACGTCCTCGATGTGCATCAGGAACAAGCCCTGCAACATCAACTAAAGTAATGGGTACAATCCTCCTATGTTCTACGCAAGAACCCGTTCTTGGAGTGCAAATACTTCCTTTTCTTCCATCACCTGATTCAATTGAACGTCCACTTTCTTTTATTTTGTTTACAAGTTCAGCACATGCACAATTAGATCTGAGGGGCACCCATGCAATTCCTATATTTGCATCAATTGTTGTAAAAGGATAGTTCGCAATCTCAACTACTGTTTCTGTTAATGCTGCAAACGTGGTAGACTTTCCAACATTTGGTTTACCTACAAGCCCGATTCGCATGGGCGACCTTACTCCTCTTCAGAGAGTAATGTTGGTCCTACTTGGTCATCATCATCATCTTCTGTTGATAGAACTGTGTCTAATGTTACTCCAGCGGTCAAAAGGTCTCGAACTGTAGTGGTTC
>PBDV01000005.1 GCA_002718215.1 Methanobacteriota archaeon | reverse complement strand
CAAGAGCATCAGGTCTAGCCGCTGCAGGAATGAATCCTGTTTCGATGAAAGCTATGGGTTCCTTCATTTCTGTAGGAACGCAAATGAAAATTGAAAGGCCAGGAAAAGCGTGTGCTGTAACCCCATGTACAGAAATCGACGGGCCAATGGTTCTCCTTGATGACGGAACATTTGTTCGAATAAATGAAGAAGAACATTGGAAGGAAATCGAAGAACAGGTAAGAGCCATTTGGGATAATGGAGAACTTATGTTGGGATTTGGAGAATTTTTAGAGAACAATAAAAATCTCGTTCCATCTGCATATACAACAGAATGGTGGGCATCAGAAATCCTAGATTCAATAAAAAATCAAGATGATTTAGAATTTCTATATTACAATTCAAATCTCGATAAATCGTCAGTTCCTCAAACAACCCCTTGGGACTTGAGGCGTAGATTACGAAGTAAATCTGAGAGGTTAGAAGTAGAATGGATGCTTCGAGATTGGCACAAATCATTGAGAAATTTAGATATTGATTGGGCCCAAACAGTTGCAATTTCCAATCGATGGGAGATAGCGGTCCATCCATCCCATAATCCTCAATGGTCCGATCTTCCAATTACAATCTTGCCTGATTTAATCGATGCTTTAACTGAGGCGACTGTTGAAGATGGTTGTTTAAGAATCCCAGATGCTGTTCTAGGTTGGATAGCTCCACTAGTTATTGAAAGCGCACCAATTATTGAAAGGATACCAAGCAATCAGACCAATCTTAGAAGAAAAGAAAATTCTGCCAATAAAATTTCAAAAATAGAACAAATAGGTAAACACTCCATTGATGAAAACATCATTGGAGGATTATCAGAAAATTTGGGAGTTCAACAACATGGATTGGTCAAATCCGCATTGATGTGTTTGGGAATTGCACACCACCATGATGGCGATGATATCATTGTTAGTAAAAAATGGGAATGTCTGGTAGAAGGCTTGAATTTGAAAATAGAAAAAAATCAAATCAAGATAAATGAAATGAAACCCATCAAAGAACGATTGGAAGGGATTCGTGAAGCAACAAATATTGTAGAAATAGAAGAAGAGAGGCTACGGGTCCTTGAAGCAGAAAAGAGGGCTGCTAGAATCAAAGCCGAAACTTCTGCTAGACAGAAGGGCGAAGGAATTGCAGCCACAGAACAAGCGGGCCAAGAGGCTGCTGACTCAATAGAAGATCCTGGGCCAAAGGATGGAGATGCTCTATTGAATGCTCAGATATTACTGGATGAAAATGATGTGGAAAATAGTCTTTGGATAATTAGAAAAATGAGTCAGTTACAATGGAACGATTCTGCACCATGTAGAATTGGTTGCAGAATGGGGAGGCCTGAAAAATCCGCCCCAAGAGAAATGAAGCAAAAAGCACATGCTCTGTATCCAATCCAAAATTATGGTGGACCTNNAANNCATTGCTAGCAACTGCAGTTTCTCGTGAAGGTTCAATCAGAGTGACTGTTGGGCCAAGAAGATGTTTGAGGTGNGATCGAGAAACNCCTCATGTTCGATGTCACCACCGAACTATCCGTGATGAACCAAAAGAATGCGGAGGACGAACTGTTCCTGCAGAACGGCGTGGGNGTCATCTGCGAAATCGAATGGGCGAGTTAACCACTATTCCTCTTGCAGATATTCTTGAAGTNAAACGAATATCTCTAGGATTAGATCGTTTGCCTGAACGCATTAAAGCAATGAAAGGACTCACTTCTAAAGCCCAATATCCTGAACCAATAGAAAAGGGAATTTTGAGAGCTATTCACGATGTCTCGGCATTCCGTGATGGTACGGTTCGTTACGACATGATTGATGTCCCCGTAACTCACTTCCGGCCAAAAGAAATTGGAACTTCCATTGAGAAATTGATTGAATTAGGGTATTCCCATGACATCAGAGGAGACCCNTTGACTAGCGATATGCANGTTCTGGAACTGTTTCCCCAAGATTTCATTCCAAGCAGAGATGCAGGTGAACATCTTCTCAAGATTAGTCAGTATCTTGATGATCTATTAATCAGATTCTATGATATGNAACCNGAATACAAGGCTGAATCAATANACGATATGGTNGGACAGTTNGGTATTGCACTTGCACCCCATACTTCNGGGGGAGTTTTGTGCAGATTCATTGGATGGACTGATGCTTCAGCAGGATACGGACANACATTATTCCATGCAGCNAAACGAAGAAATTGNGATGGTGANGAAGATTGCATTATGCTACTTCTAGATGGATTNTTGAACTTCAGCCGTATCATTCTTCCATCTTCTCGNGGTGGTCGAATGGATGCCCCACTCACATTAACAACAAGATTGAATCCAATGGAATTGGATAAAGAAGCGTTGCATGTNGATGCNGGATGGAGTTATTCTGCNAANTTTTACGAATCAACTCAATCAATGCCTCATCCACGTGAAATNATGGANTCAAAATTAGTTGATTTNGTCAATAATCGAATTGGGACTGTCGGTGCTGTTNGNGGTTANGGNTATACTCACGAATTAGAATCACTAGATGCAGGTCCCAAAAATTCGGCATACAAAACACTGGGTAGTATGACCGATAAAATGAGTGCTCAATTGGCACTAGGAAGGACATTACGAAGTGTAGATGCGCGAATAGTTGCAAAGACCGTGATTGGTTCACACCTTCTACCAGATGTTAGAGGAAATCTGAATGCTTTCAGTAGACAAAAGGTAAGATGTGCGAAATGCAACCATTCGTACCGTAGAATGCCTTTGGCGGGCAAGTGTATTCAGATNCGGNGNGCNANTGGNGGGCTTCATGGNCANAATTCNAGCNNTNNGGAAGAAGCACGATGNGGTGGAAATCTTATCCTNACTGTNTCTGAAGGNGCGGTTCGNAAATATCTCGGAGTAATCGCTCATGTAATCGATAATTTTGGTATCGACNCATACACTCAGCAATATGTAGATTGGATGTCGGACAGTGTAGAATCATTATTCCAAAATGACAAGGTTACTGTTTACACGCTAGACGATTTTCTGTGATTAAGGNCCCCGTCTTTTCTTTTGTCCATCCCCTAGTTTATCCCAAAGATCGCTNATTGTATCGATATCCTCATCCAATTTTGCTTTNCCTTGAAGACCAGATTCNTCNCCTTCTCCAAGTTCATCCAATTCATCTANNTCNACTTCAGCCTCTTCTATNTCTTGATCTCCTTCCTCNGGTTCTGGCTCTGGATCTTCTACCGACCAAGCACGTCGCTTAGANATCATACTNGATGANGTTGTAGAGTTGTTCAATAAATCATCAACATCAGCTGGATCGCCTCCTGAAATTGATTTTTCAACTTCCTTCCATTCTTCACGNAGTTTTCTGACAATTGGANTCCCACGTTTAGAACGACGAGANGCNGCCCATGATCGAATTGCACGATCGCTAACAATTAATGCAAAGGCTAGAAGATTTGCAACTAGATATCCTTCCATTGNNATCGGNGTATAAAGTTCCATTTCGGTTCGAAGATCGATTTCAACTAGGTCAGAAGGAACAGGATAAATCTCTCCATTTTGTTTCACAGTAACTANAAATGCTGAGGNNCCAGGAAGAAGAAGAANATCNTGAGAAGCAGATTTGTTNGATCCTCCATCGTGTATATTCACTACCGAATCATCTGAAAAAATCAAATCTATTGTAACTTCAGANGGTTCTCTGCCTTCNACTTCATTTATCTNATACATGACTTTGAATGGAATNTCTCGACCGAAAACGTCAGGCGCTTCAAAGGAATACTCCGTCACAATGTCACTTGTTGGAGAAATGAGATGTTGGTCTGCTGTTGCATTCAAAGCACCAGTCCAAATTATNTTCAATAACACAAACGTGATGATTGTAGTAATCGCGGACCAACCCGATTTTTCATCACTCATGAGATGCCCCCTGTAACAATCCGTCAATGACCTCTTGCATGAATATGAGTTTTCTGAGTTTTCTTTCTGGATCGGTTGCNCCTGACCATTGNCCTACAATGTCACTACGATATCCAAGTAAAGTGATTTCAGAAATTGGGACCCCNAGAAATCCGATTAAACAGATTGTTCGATCACCNTCAGTAAATCCNCCNGGATTCATCATNCCATCTATCCTGTCTGGAGTNTGATGAGTTAAAATCAACCTAGGNGGATTNTCTGAATTGGATAAATCTACTANCATTTTTTNCCACTCNTCTTGGTTATCTCCATGAGCATGCAATATGTGAGGAATGTCCCGTTCAACTGCNTTTGAGATGNAAGGGTGGCCGTCAGCATCNGTAACTAGCGCNAATGTNCTAGACCATACTTCTTCACTTTNAATTTNATCAAGTTCCTCAATGATTCCTAGAGAACCATCTGCAAATATGAAATGGTGATTTGATTCCAATGCTGAANGAATTTCAGAGGNAGTAACTGCAGCACCCACTGCTGCTATTTTATTCTGAAAGAGNNTTTCTTGAAGATCTACAATTGTCTGCTCTCTTTCATTTGCATTCCAAATCGAAATTGNTGACGAATAATTTTCTACGGAANCAAGAAGAGNGATTGCACTTTCTTGATCTGAAGCCAATGGCCATCCAAATTGAGCCCTTACTCTTTCTTGGACTCTTGTCCCAATAGAGCGAACCTCATGGGGCCTCATGGACACATACGTACCGGTCGCGTTGAAGAACCCCAGTGTTACTTCATGCCCGAGCGACCATGCCCATGCCCTTGCGTCCACCCCCTATTGACGACGCAAAAGTGCTAGCACGCTATCCATTTTTACCTCAATCAACTGAACATACTCGTGGCTTGTTGGATGAAAATGGAATTAGNATGGATGATTTGCTTTCTGCAGCATGGCTATCGGATATCAGAAGAAAAGGAGACATGAGAGTCAAAGAGTCTGTTTTACATGATGACGGTATTGAACAAAGGTCNGCAGATCTTGGTACTGATTTAGGACGNATGTCTGAAAGTCTCTCGTTTCTTTATGCTATGATGGTTGCATGTGCAACTTTTGATGAGAGGGTTACGGCACGTTGGGCNGAAGGAGAAGCGACTCGGGCAGACAAGCTTCTAGGAACAGATGNTGCAATTTTCGAAACAATTGCTACAACCTATCTTTCAAACATTCGAAGTGAAACAAANAGTGGGGAAACTGTGTATTCAATTCCATTAACCGACTTCATTGAATTATGTCCTAGAATAAGTGGTGATTACTGGAGATTACCCAANCGGCCTTTGAAAGATGGTTGGGTAGAAATGGGAGCAGGTTCAGGTGAAAACAGTCAACAACGATTGGCTAGACTAGTTAAGGAACGAATTCGTGAAGATTTACGAAATAGATGCGAAGATAGAATGGAAAAAATTGATGAAAAATTTGCTGAAAGATTGAGTGAGCCAGTGGGTGCAATTCTGACTATTCTACAATCAAGAGCTACTTTGGATTTCGATGCTGGAAATGCCACTAGATCTGAATGGCCCCCTTGTATGGAGGTAGCAATTGCAGAACTTGCGATGGGAGANAATGTAAACCATTCTGGACGGNTATTCTTAGCTGCAATCAGTGCTGCTCTAGGAATTGANCAAGAACAATGTGCCTCATTCTTCCAAGGAGCCCCAGATTTTAACCCTGAAACAACTAGGTACCAAATNGAGCACGTGTATGATCGAGAATATACACCTGCAGGATGCAGTCGTTTGAAAATGGANGGGAGATGTCCGGTATCTCCTGGTGATGATCCTATTTGTGATAAGCCAAAAATGAAGCATCCACTTTCNTATGTTTGGTGGAANCAAAGAGANCGTTCACGAGAAGAAGAAGAAGTNGNAGAATCCAATNAAGAATCCANGGAGTCGGCCAACCCTTGATAGGGATGTNCTGTTACTCCAACATGAGAATCATGACGCGGACCCTCGTGCTGACGATTGACCGNGACAATGATCTCGGAATCAAAGCGGGACTCAGNGGGCCAGTAATTGGTAGAAAATCAACNCTCAGTGCTGCGTTACGATTAGGGCTTGCTGACCCCGAAGAAAGNGATACNAATGCAATCCTTGGTGCATTACACCATCANGANAGAATCTTGGATTCNGGAGAGCCTAATGACGCTGTTGAAGTAGCCATTCTTACAGGAGATGAAAGAGTTGGTTCTCGATCAGATAGGGCAATTGCAAAACAACTTGAAGAAGTAATTTCTGAATTTCAACCNGATTGTGCNATNCTAGTNACAGATGGTGCAGAAGATGAAGCNGTTATGCCCATCATTCAAAGTCGTGTTCGAATCGACTATGTTGAAAAAATCATAGTTAGACAAAGCAAGGGAATNGAAGGCACATTCTACTACATCATGAAAGCCATTGAAGACCCTAAATGGAGAGCGCGGCTACTAGTTCCATTATCNCTATTCATGATGATTGTTGGACTTGGAATGATACTNCCTAATGGNGGTGTTTTGATTGGAGCAATGCCCCTAATTGTTGGTATCTGGCTACTTGCTAAGGGATTGGGTGCAGAGAATCAATTTGAACGATTAATGTTGGATATGAGAGATAGTGCAATGGGTGGAATTGTATCGTCTCTACTTTGGGCATTTGCATCGTTTTCCAGCTTACTTGCTATCCTNGAAGTTTATCGAGAAATTGTTCAAGCAGATCCAAGTTTTTCTTCTGTTCAAATAGCAATTGAAGCAATGGATAGTGGATTACAATGGATTATTCTCGCNTCTCTCTCGGTAGCCATGTCGATGGTTGTTCTAAGATGGAGAAGAGGGACCCTTACAGGGCGTGTTTTCCAAATTATTGCTGGAGGAGCCGTCATTTACGCATTTGCCGANGCNGGTCTAGATGTTGCAAGAAAGATTACTGCTGGAATAACTTACGAACTAGATCCCGGAGTAATCTATGAAGATTGGAGATTTGCTGTTGGAGCGATTATTGTTTACTGGTTGGTACGAACAGGAGTAAAATCATGGTCTACCAGACAAGAAACTCAAGGCCGATTTTGGGGNGTTTAATTCTCAAAAAGTGATTCATGCATACAATGAGGGCATGTTACACGTATNGGTCGAATTGATGGAATCCCTAGTGGGGAACGACACGCAGAACATACGATTGCTTGTTNAACTTGAGATTGACGTGCNCTTNCANCTTCACTTGGATCATANCCCATTCGAAANCGNTGAGCATTNTCCAATGCTTCTGGTTTGTTGGAAGGGGTNGGAGTTGGTTCCAAATCATAATCCACGGATTTGCTTCGTGAAANNGATTCTTCANNAATTGNATCCATTGANACAGGNGNTGCTCCTCTAGCTGNNTCCATCAATCTCATCAATTCCCCTTCNGTAACACCATNTTCTACTGTNACTCGATCAATNTCCAACATCTGNTCATATCCNTCCATAGAAATCAANCGNGCAATGACNGAGTCNGGTACGTCTGCCATGACAT
This sequence comes from Methanobacteriota archaeon, assembly GCA_002718215.1. GTDB lineage: Archaea > Thermoplasmatota > Poseidoniia > Poseidoniales > Thalassarchaeaceae > MGIIb-N2. Next base: position 15,910 of record PBDV01000005.1, on the reverse strand, counting down.
TCGAAACAANGCNCTCTTTCTTGAGATTTGAGNATGAATGATTACTGCTAATGTTCACAAAGGATAGTTTTGAGGAAGGGGNATGGCGGAGACAATTGGNGANCTATACATGCTCAATACTTGCCCATTTACTTGGAAGGTAAGAGCATTNCTANANCATCTCNANCTGCCNCACGAAANGNTACAAATCAACCCATTGAAGATCAAAAAAAGTGTTTCATTTGCTGGAGATTGGGGCAANACNCCAGTCTGGAAAATGAGTGATGGAGAAGTTGTTGTAGATTCAACGCCTATCATGATACGAATCGANGAAGTCCACAATAATGGGAAACTNTGGGCTTNTNCNGACGANGNTCGTAGAGATAAATGGATGAATTGGGCAGATACTGAAATCAAGAATGCCACAATTCCAATACTCTATGGTTCAATNGGTTCGGCACTATCNACAACTAGATCAGTGGCTAAACACGAACGATTCGGNNTGATGACTGGAAGGCTCTATGCCTGGGCAGGGTTTCCAATAATGTGGGGAATAATTGCAAAAAAAAGAACCAAGAATACTGGTATGAAACCAAANGAACTCTGGCATCATCTTCTTGATGAATGGANAAATGAAATTGGAAANCAACCATTCTTTGGNGGTAATGAACCGCACATCGTTGATCTTGCAGTATATGGATACATGAAATCAATTGAGATGCATAACAAGGCATTCCGACTAATTCAAGATCATTCANTGGGNATGGAATGGTTCAATCGAATGNAAAATGCCNCTANTGTACAATAACTACAGTTCTTCGACATGCAANCCAAATGTNGTNAGCATTGCTATCAAACCTAGACAGCACGAAGAATAGTAATGTCCTTGGCCGAAAAACACCAATCCTGCTCCNGTTCTNAGAAGCAANGTGCTCTTTGAACGCCAACCTGCAATTCCGAATAAAATTGCAATTACTGAAACNCCAATGAACATTGTTCCAGCTATATCGTATACCGCTGCTGCTGTTGGATCATAGAGTTCTTTTCCTCTCTGCTCTTCTCTAAGATCCATCCATCTTGTAATTCCATTTGACTTCTCTTCGATTAAATCGAATTCTTCTGGTGCAGCATAATCAAGATCTAGATGAGTAAATCCATATGGCTCGAAAAGCGCCCCTGGAGAAAGTAAAATCCGGTGAGTCATTCCTTCAGATGGGTTGGACATATTCACTACAAACATCGTCATTAAACCCGGATTTAGTCCTTCTAAGCGAAATCTTCCGTTTGAATCGGTCATAGCATTTGGCCGAGTAATTTTCTCTATCCCATCTTCAACAATTGGAGTTACCACTTCAATGCTGAAATTCGCACCAGGGGACCCGTCGTGTAATGTTAGTACTCCAGTCAAAATAGCAGAACCTGGAGATGATGAAGTCAACAGATTTGCAGTTTGAGTTTGGCTGTAAATAAAACCTCGATCAGTCACCAATCCTCCATCGCCTTCAATGAAATCATATCCATTGTATGTTCCAAGTATTGCTGCAAGGAAAATTAAGAGGAGGGTCAAATGCATTCTTGGGTCCCTAGGCATCTGGGACGGGAGCATCAAAGTAGCACCTGTGGACGCAAAAACTGGCTCTTCTTCGGGTATAGACGAAAGGGGTGCGGTGGACAATGTAGGCTCCAATTCGTCTCCGTCCACAATTGATGATGTATGATGTCCTTTATTCAGATTGCGAAGTAGAAACAATAGAAGATATTCGTGAACCAAGTGATTGTTCTAACCTTAACCAATCAACAGGGTCAATCCACGCAATCATTCTCAATCCGTCATCATTCACGGTTCTCTCCCTTACCATTGCCATTCGTCTAATTTGAGATTCAATAGCGGCAAGAGGGCGGGCATTGGGATTGGAGCTATGATTGATTTGTATTTCTCTTGGAGGACCGTGCAATCGAGTCAGTATTCGAGCACGTAAAATTTCAATCCCATCGGATACTGATGAAGATGTCAAAACTGCATCTTCAACGCCTAGTTTCCTCATTGTCTGAAGCACTTCCTTTGCATGTTCGTCAGAACATGCATCTGATTTTGTAAATACTACTTGTAAATCGTATGGCTCTAAATTGTGATCTGTACGATCTAACAATTCACGTCTTGAAGTTTCGAATTTTCGAATTATCTCCGGAATAGAATCAGAAACATCGAGAAGAAGTAAGAGAAGATCACATTCAATACTCTCTTTCAATGTTGCAGAAAATGCATCAAGAAGATCTGATGGGATATCATCGATGAATCCAATTGTATCCACCAATAATATTCGTGGACTAAACTGCATCCTACCTACTGTGGTTTCCAATGTNGAGAAATATCGGTCTTCTACCAAAACCGGTTTCCCACATAATGAGGCAAATAGGCTTGATTTTCCAGCATTGGTATAACCTGCTAATCCAACCGTTCGTGCACCACTAGCTTTTCTTTGCCTCTGTCTTTCTTTGATTGCCTTGCCAAATCTTCTTTGNCGATTTCTAAGTGATTGTAATTCTCTATTCAATGAAGATAGTGCAATATTCCANCCAGTTCTTCCTCCTGCTCCATAACCAAGTCGTTCACCGGTTGTTTCNCGATTAACCAACTCTCGGAAAATATTTCGATCTGCATTNAATCTTGCAATCCTAACTTGATTTCTAGCTTCAACACTGGATGCGTGTTGAGTAAACAATTCCAAGAGNAATCGTACACGATCCCAAGTTTCACANTGGAGGACATCCGTCATATTCACCAATTGTCTTGCAGTTAGATTGGCATTCACAAGAAATAGGTCNACTCCAAACCAAGGATGNGTTTCGGGAGCCATACGTAATTCATCGCGTATTGCTTCAAGGCGNCCTCTTCCCAAATGTAANCGAGGATTNGANCGNCCTTTCTGTGATATGATTTCAATTACTTCAATATCCATAGCCTCNGCAAGGGACAGNAATTCTGANGGNTTTTCTTCACGNGTTAACATCAGGGCTTTTCTTCCNGAATGTGAAGTGCGAAGTTCTTCGGTAAGAACGCCTCCTGAGCCAGCAACTAACGGAACGGAATCCCAATCNGGTTCAGTCATGCTTCGCCACACCCCGCCGCATCCAATATTTTTTGNTCCAATCGTGAAATAGGAACGCTACCTGCTGGAATCCCACCTTTCAAAACATCAATTCTCCATACTTGAAGATGGAAATCTCGATGGCTAAATGCATGATGTATTTCTCCAACTCGTTCTGGAGATTGTATATCATGTTCGAAGCANAATGGTTCGAGNCCCTCTGGATCTTCAGAAATTGGGACCCCCCAAAGACCACCTAATTGTGAACCATCACGTTGTGAAAGGACCACNCCCTCTGGAGAATTAATCACCAATGCATGACCCAATATTTTCTTTGATACTCTGCGTTTAGACATTGGGAATTTAGTTGGATCTTCGGTCAAAATTGCTGAACAATTAGATGAAATTGGACAACTTGCACAAAGTGGTTTTCTAGGNGTGCAAATCGTTGCACCTAATTCCATAATTGCTTGATTCCAATCCCCTGGNCGTTCTATNTCTAAACATGATTGTGCCCACTTTTCTACNTCACTTGATTTNGGATTTTCTATCGCATTCAATCGAGAATATACTCTCCTAACATTTCCATCTACAACAGCAATTGGAAAAGAGTGAGAAATAGAAGAAATTGCTGCTGCCGTATATGGGCCAATTCCAGGAAGTTCCTGCAATTCTTTGGGATGAGATGGAAGAACTGGNGGNTTGCGNGAAGCCACAATTNTAGTTAGAGCGTGTAAATTTCTGGCTCTAGCATAATATCCACAACCTTGCCAAATTTCCATTACTTCATCTATTGATGAAGACGNCATATCGAGCAAAGTTGGGAATCNGTCAATCATTCTCCTCCAATAGCCAAGACCAACTTCCATTCTTGTTTGCTGAAGAATAAATTCTGAAAGCAATACTGGCCACGGATCCGGTTTCTTTCTCCACGGAAGTGGCCTTGCACATTCATCATACCAAGCGAGAAGGTCAAGTTTGTCTGGGTAACCTNGGCCTTCCATACCTGCTATTGGTGCCGGAGAATCCTTAGGGATTGTCCATAGTCACGACACAATGGANTCTCATGAAGCAGTACTGACTTGGGTAGGAAATCCTGACGAATTGGAGACACTGAAATCCTCTATTGAAATTGATGACCCCAATTCATTTGAGATAATATTGCACGATAATCGAATGGAAATACACGTTCATTCTACTTCACTTCGAAGTTTGAGAAGCACCGTTGATGATATCTTAGCATGTCTTGCAGCAGCTGAATCNGCATTGAATCAAATGAAATGATTAATCATCAACACTTCGTTCCTTCTTTCCAGTCTTATACGCTTCGATTACNGCCTTTGCAATATCACTTGGGTTGTTAATTATCTGAGTGTCAATTCTAGTTGAACCAGAATATACATCTCCAGATAATGCAGAATCATGTACGTTGAAATTAGCATTTCCACCTTCTTCCTGAATCTTCTTAGAGATTGATTTCACTTCATCACGAACGTTGCTCATTTCCTCAAGTTGAACGTCTTTCTCAACAATGTTGTTTTCTAGAATCTCAACTTGTTCCTTGGTCTCCTTAAGTTCAATTTTCAATGATTCAGCTTCTTCTCGAGCCGCCAGTATCTCATTCTCTAACATCTCAAGAACCTTGTCGATTCGAAGAGATTCATCNGGAGNGANATATTCGCCTCCAAGTTCAGAAATAGAAGGGATTTCTGGTTCTGAGGTAGAAGTGCTAGTTGGAGAAACAAAGTTCAACGCCTCGGATGAATTATCATTATCCCTTACTGTAACAAACATCGGAGCACATGCAAAAAAGCCCATTACTGCCACACAAATAATTTCAATAAAAATTCCACTTAANGCCCNNNNANNTGNNNNGNNNCCNTCNNTAGNAATATGNNCAACTGTNAATGANCCNGGAATNGGATCNAGTAATNGTATTCCGCCATCNNNNATNTTNNATTCAGGNATNCTGCTGATTTATNNNNTCNTGATANTGGAAATCCACAANTGTAGANANNCNGAAAATAAGNAAGAAAATAAGNANAATNAGNAGGAANATTGACCATTTATTGTTGGATCGTTTCGGCAAAACTGGNAGAAGNGGTTCAATTTCACCATCAACTAAAGCATTTGGATTCAAAGCAATGGTTTGCATGAATCGAATCTCNTCNTTNCTCCTTTCTGNTTCAGCATTATGNACTTGAGAAATTCTNCTGATAAANCCNAATTGAAGGNNCANNGCNCCTATNGANACNACNANCAANATNAGCCANGGNTAAGGGCCNTCAATTCCAANGGGTGAAATNCTAAAATAACCNCCATACATTGATGAATGGGNNGGTNGAGTAGAAAATTACNAGACCATTTNGTTCTACCNTCATGCTCATTATACACAAAATCAGTACCCATATCATGTCCNGTAGTAAANTCTCCAGTAANNANATTCCAATTANNATCNAANCGACATGTNTCCATATTGAGAGCNGGAGATNNTTCAACACATCGTAAAGTNGTGCTCTCNTCNACTGCATCAACCCATANTGAAAGNACGGCTANNGAATAGNANAGAAGTGCTAAAGTCAAAATGATTGAACATGTTGCAATNANNGANCTAAGAGAAANNTCTGCTTTGATTTGTGGTATNGGCCATTTNTNCNNNTTCGCTNATTNNTNNGANTCNNCNAATTCTTCANCAGATTCTTCTAATTTTATGCCATTTAATGCAATCGAAAATTCTTCGATATCGATNGAGTCATCGTCATCCAAATCAATTGCTTTCAAAATAGTGTAAGCAGTTAATGGAACAATCTCATGCCCNATTAAATTCTGAAGTCCNNTGGTNAATTCTGTGCGATTGATGCGTCCATTATCATCTGCATCCATCTCATCAAATGCTTCTTCTAGATTGATGCCTTTGTTTTGCATTGCTTTAGCNATTATAATGAATGCATCATTTGCNGTTTGAACTCCGGATAATGAAAGTGCTATTTCTGTTTTGGATTGTCCTGCTGATTTCTTATCCAAAAAGTAAGTTTTCCCATCCGACATGTATCTTCGACGAAGTAAAATAATTGCAAATGCGACATTGGGTGCAATGATTGTAAATGTCCCCATNATTCCAAGTAATACAATTACTGCATCGGTATTATCTAAATTGGAATCAGNGGGNTTTTCACTTACCCCTAATGGATCCCAGCCNCCCTCTAAAAANAGAAGTAGAACNCAACTTAAGATTCCAATTACCGAAATAAGCAATGCAANATNCCCCCCTTGGAAACCAANGGGTAGTANGGCCNTCCCAACTGTACTTGTACCTAAAGGAATCAAACCATGTGAAGAGATTTGATAGTCGTTTGANCCTCGTGAAAANGAGCGGAATACGTCACCTGCAAANAAAAAATATGCAANTGTAAAAAATAATGGCACCCANATATAGAATCCCGAATCCATAACNCGATGTNTAATCGGTGCTCAATAATCGTTAAGGAAGAATTTTACTTGATTTTTAGGAGAAAATGAAACCGTGGTATTCAAAGATGANAGAGGNTTCGTCGGGNCGGTGACGGACACNGATTCCACCATAACGGGCTCCGATGAGTCCGGCGACCTTTCNACCACAGCNGAGAAAGTTCGTCTTCCNCATGACCAGAGTGGNTTACTTTGGTTTGAGGACCAGCCGACTGCTCTATTCCTTGCAAGTATCGATCGTTGGGCACAAGCACTTCTGCAAGATGATGGGTTCAATCCAATAGGTCCNTCCAATCTCACTGTAAGNGCGCGAGTNGTTGCAAAACAAGCAGGTACTCTTTGTGGNGTTCATGTTGTAAATCGTCTTCTTGATATTCATCTTCCACATATTAATCGAGCTTGGCAAACTCGTGAAGGNGGCCATTTTCAACAAGANGATGTNATTCTAATTCTNGATGGTANNCCTCGCGATATCTTAGCTGTTGAACGAATTATCTTGAATTTTCTAGGAAGATTATCTGGAATTGCTACAAATACAGAACAATGGGTGANAGTTCTNGGAGNAATGAAGGTNGCATCCACAAGAAAAACAACCTGGGGNATTCTAGACAAATGGGCTGTGCACGTNGGNGGAGGATTCACNCATCGNCTTCGCAAAGGAGATGCNGCCATGATCAAAGAAAACGANCATATTGCACTAAGAGAAGGAGATGAGGAACGTGCNAAAGAAACCATGAAACGATGGATTATGTCTACNGATTTCANTTANCATGGANCATTTACAGTCATTGAAGTGGATTCTATTTCNCTNGCATTAACAGTAGCAAAGACTTGGTGCAATAGGATGATGGANACTGANGAAGATNGNNCNCTCGTCATAATGTTAGATAATATGGGNCCNACNAAAACAAAAGAGGCCGTGATGGATCTTCGAAGTCANGGTTACAATGAATGGATATATACTGAAGCNAGTGGAAATATTCGGTTCGAAGATTTGGAAGACTGGAAAGGGACTGGTGCNGATATACTCTCAACGAGCGGTTTGAATATGGGTGTNTCGTCAATTGATTTATCCATGCTTTTAGATGAAGATGGAATTAGAGAAAATAACTCTCAAAAAACNAATTCAAATTAAGGAAGACAAAGGATATGGCTGAAATTCCAGAGTCTCATCCGCGAAGGAATTCTCTNTTATCTCGACAAAAATTGGTTGANGCACAAAAAAANGGAATGTTNGCAGATTCTGCNTTNATTGCNCANGGAAGAGGNGAAGCATTCGACTATCTACTTGGAGAAAGGNCTNCTTTNGGNGCNGTGAATGCNGNAAAAGAAGTGGTTTCCNGATTAAATNNNGCAAAAAANCCAGTNATCTCAGTNAATGGNAATACTGTTGCTCTAGCAATTGAAGAATTGCTTCTACTTGCNAATAAAATTGNNTGCCCNATTGAAGTCAACATCTACTACCGAACNCCNGAACGAATGAATGCNTTGCTNTCNCATATCGAAAGTGTGCGNNCTTCTTTGGGNNTTGATGTACAAATTTTGGGATCAGAACCTGATGGNTTGATTCCAAACTTAGAGGGGCCGAGGGCAAAATGTTGCTCGCAAGGAATACTAAATGCAGATGCAATTCTTGTACCATTGGAAGATGGTGATCGTTGTGAAGCATTAATCAATATGGGAAAAGAAGTGTATGTTGTTGATCTAAATCCACTTTCAAGAACTGCAAGAATGGCTACCATCTGTATTGTNGATGAAATTTCAAGAGCNGCAAAAATGATGCTGAATCTAGATGATAATGACCTAGAAGTTAACCCCAATTTTGATGCAAACTCATCAAGAGAATCTGTATTGGAAGAAATGCTAAACGCTTTGAAGCGGAATTAAGCTGTATTGTAATGTAACCTTAGCCGTTGTGCCACCATTTCACATAATGCCGAAGAAACTTCTGAAGTAGAGGCTGAACCACCTAAATCATAAGTCAATGGTTTACCAATTCCAATCAATTCTTCAATCGATGATTCAATAATTTCTGCAGCAACANTTGCATCAGGATCATTTCTACGNCGNCCCAACCATTCNAGCATCAACTGAACCGAACTTAGCATAGCAATAGGGTTGACTTCTCCTTTACCGGCTCGCTTTGGAGTTGANCCGTGAACGGGTTCAAAGAGCATGTGTTTGTCTCCAATATTAGCGCTTGCTGCCATNCCCATTCCACCTTGAAGAGCNCTGGCTAAATCNGTNACAATATCTCCAAACATGTTCGGGACAACAACNACATCATAGAATTCTGGTTGACGAATTAACCACATAGTNAAGGCATCAATGTATGCTTCATCTGTCTTTATNTCTGGATAATCTGCTGCAATTTCATGGTAGATNCTGCGAAATAATTGACAGCCTCTAGTCACATTACTCTTGTCGATACAACTTACTCTTGAGGTTCCATCTGAAGGACAACCTGAACGTTGAGATGCTAATTCAAACGAAAAACGAATNACACGTTCTGAACCAACACGNGAAATNGGTCTAGGGTCCCATGCAAACTCCCCATCAATTCCAGGAATTTGGAGNGCTGGGANTTCAGGGTATTCTTCNCCTCTTGCTAAATGNGCNGATCTTGAAAGAAGTGGTTGATAGAGGCCTTCTGTNTTCTCTCTAATGATTGTCATATCTACTAGNCCAGGAGTCCAAACTTGTTTGAATTCACCATGGATNTTGTGTTGAATNCCATTATACAATTTGATGGGNCGNACATTTGCATACAAATCAAGACCGGAACGCAAACCAAGTATGACNTGNCCACCAGCAAGATCGCCATTTGGTTTCACTGCACCNGGCCATCCAATTGCTCCAAGAAGAATTGCATCTGAATTNTCNCTNCAATGTTCAAACGANCCNGCNGGCCATTCAGTACCAGTTTCCAAATAATACTGNCCNCCACATGGAATTTCAGTGATTTCAAATGAAATTGGAGAGTTTTCNTCTACAGANTTCAACAAATTTAGNGCTTCCGTAGTCACCTCCTTTCCCGTTCCATCGCCAGGAAGAACTGTGATGCGATGCTGGACCATGACACCCCCAGCCGGTAATCATTCATCAATGCCGCTGTCTAACCGATAATTACCCGAATTGAGGGAATCGTTCATAGACGGGGATGAGGAGTTAGTCGAATATGGATGAACTTGGGTCCTCGGAGGATTCAACAAAAATTAGGATAGATCCTGATTCGTTGCCCATTGAAATCAGGGAGCTATGGGAAAATATGCTCCGAATCGACCCATCATGGAATCTACATGATTGGTTAGTGGAAAGAGCGAATGAGGAAATGGAACTACTTGTATCAAAACTCAATGATGAGCAAATTAAGCTCGAACATAAACAACATAGGATTGAACGGTTAATTGAACGAGTTGAACGGCAATTAACTGAACCTAAGCGAATTAATGACCCTCATCAAAGAAATTTATTCGACGCATATACACAACCAACAAGGAAGGAAAAGGATGTGGAAATAGTCATTTCATCTGATACCGAGTTTCCACCAGAGGATATTGATGCAGTAGATGATGATCCAATTTTGAGAATATGTTGTGAACATATCCTTCAAGGAATGGAAGAATCTCAAGATGCTGTATTACACGAAGATGAGATGATGGAAATCTGTTCGACCATTGGATTTGATTCAAGAGAAGTACAAGAAGCGATTGATCATTTGGTGGCATCAAATCAAATTGTACATCTTGGTGATGGCTTGTTTGGCTTTGCAGATTAATGGGGCCCGGGGTTCCCCCATCTATCTATGATATAGTCTAGGGTACAAGAGAATAATAGATGCCCCGAACTATTGCGATAATTGCAGGATTTGCTTCAGCGTACTATCTCTGGTTACATTGGCCAGCACCGCTACCAACAATAATTACTGGAATAATCATGATGATTTTAGTAGATGCTCCATACAATGCTTCTAACCATAGGCGATACAAGATGTTGAGTATGAGTCAATCAAGAACATTGGGGAGACTAACAAATGAACTAAGAGATGTACGAAATCGCTTTGATCAATTGGATCACTTTGCAAAAGGCATGGAAGATGAATTAGAAAGAAGAGATGCGATTGGAGCACCAGAAGCAAGAAAATTACTTGATGAACAAAGACGAGCGTTAGCAATTCAAGCCGGAGCGATTAAAGAAACTATGACGGCTATCGATAAACAAAGTCAAATGTTAGGTGGAATACGGCAATCTCAAAACTATGAAAACGAAAGATGGAATCAAATCATGGGGATGATTGATCTATTGTTAGATGGACAAGCGCGGCGTACAGAAAATTCTCGTGAACGAGTAATGGAAGATGTTCGAAGAGTAAATCAAGAAGCGATGGAAAACAATCGTTCAGTACAAGGAATGTTGAGTGATTTGTTAACCGATTTAGCAAAACTACCACGTCATCAAACAATTTCTGTAGCTGATTCTGTACTTGTATCAAATTCCAACAAGGAATCCATTACATTACCTGATTTGCCGAGGAATATTACTGACTCATGGGTCCGAGCACTTGAAGAAGACATGCAATAAGTTCTCTTTCATGGAGCCAGGTAATACAGAGGGTTCTTCACAAACAATAATTGAGGGTTCTAATGAGATAATGCATCGATTAGAAAATGAATTTCAACGTACAATATTCAGAATTATTTCCTTGATGATTACGTGGTTTGTAGGGATTTTCACTATCTCTATTTTAATTGATATTCAACCAATGATAAATCAAATTGGGATACCAGCTTCAATCTTATTCGCCCTAATATTTCCAATTTTATTGGTTGTCGCATGGGGGGCAGCTGATCATCAAAGAAGAACTGAAACTGAAGATTATTTTCATAATCATAACGAAGATGTAAATCAGCCATCAGTAATTGAGCAAATTATTGAAAACGTTCCAAGTGACCCTTTAGCAAAAGAAATTGGAGAAACTGGAGGGGCATTATACACCACACGTGGAAAGGACCCTGCCGGTATGGCCATTGGAGGAGGGGCAGATACTTTTGATTCAAATATGCCAATAATTGGTGGTATGGAATTGAGAAGTGAACATGAGGGATTAGAGGCGGAACTACATCGAAGTACAATGATTAGAGTTCAAGCCGATGAAAAAGCAGCAGTAGATGCACAGCAATCATGGGAAAATGCAGAAAAAAATGACCAAGAATTAATCGAAGCAGGGGTAGAGCGTCTGGGAGATTTGGTCGCTACTGGCCATTTTGGGGGGCCTGTGCTATCAGATGTAGAGGAAACTCATGAAAGTCCATGAACCAGTGATTAGAGGGAGTACTATGGAGAAGCCAATGAAGGCCGTATTGGTGGCTGGAGGGCATGGTTCTCGTCTCTTACCTTTCACTAGATATATGCAAAAAGCAATGTTGCCTCTTCATAGGAGGCCAGTAATCGACTTTGCACTAGGATTTATTCGTCGTGCAGGAATTAAAGACATTACAATAATTGGAAATAGATTCATTGGTCAAATTGCACAACATGTTGGTGTTGGCCTTCCTGGTGAAAATATTCACTATGTTATCGAAGAAGAGCCCCAGGGTGTTGCATATGCCTTGAATTTAGCACGACCACATGTTGAAGGTAGTAGATTGATGGTCTATTTCTCAGATAATATTACCACTGCTGACCTTATTGATGAGGTGGCTATGTGGAAAAGTTCAGAGGAGCCTCCCGGATGTTTACTTCTAGGAAGATCCATAGATGACCCTCGTGCTTTTGGAGTTGGCGTGTTTAATGAAAATAATCAACTGATTGATATTGTCGAAAAGCCCACAAATCCTCCTAGCAATATTGCAATAGGGGGAATTTACCTTTATGACGAGCGATTTTGGGAACTAATAGATGAAAATTTAGCCACGGAAGAAGAAGGGTTTTCGATTACTGATTTGAACAAAAAATACATTGCTATGGGCAAAGCACATCTCAAAGATCTTGGAGATGAAGAATGGTTAGATTGCGGGACTCCCGATGCATTGTTGAGAGCAGCACAATTAGCAAAAGAAGGACGGTTGTCTCCTGAACCCTGCAATATTAGAGATGGAGATCCAATACCACATGGCTATTCTAAAGAATAAAATGAATGAGGCATAGAAATGAACGTTGGAATCATAGGGGCTGGAATAGTAGGTGGAGCAATTGAACACTGGTTTAGAGAAGTACATGATTTGTTCATTCACGACCCAGTGAGAGGAACTACTCTCTCGGATGTAACAGATAATGTCGACATGGCATATATTGCCGTTCCGACACCCATGTCGGATGTAGACGGATCTTGTGATCTATCTATTGTGACTTCTATTCTTGATGAGTTACCTGATGGTTTCACTGCTGTAATCAAGAGTACAGTTGTTCCTGGTACTACTCAACGATTTCACGAAGAGTATTCTCACCTCAAAATAGCATACTCGCCTGAATTTCTTGTAGAACGTAGACATTTGGAAGATTTTGGGAATCAAGACATTCTCGTTTGTGGCACACATCATGCAGATGTTGCAGAAAGAGTGTTTCAACAACATCAAGAAGCAGGGGTACTCAAATCAAACCAGACTTTTCATGTTGATCCTTCAGTTGCTGAAATGGTGAAATATACAAAGAATACTTTCTATGCAGTGAAAGTAATCTTTGCAAATCAGATGTATGATATCTGTCAAGGATTAGGAGCAGATTGGAACCAAGTGCGAGAAATAATTACTGCACCACAAGCCCAACCAATTGGGCCCTCTCATCTTGACCCTATTTTTGGATTGAGTCGAGGATTTGGAGGAAAATGTCTACCCAAGGATAGCAATGCATTACGAGTATTGGCTGGAAATTTAGATGTCAAATATGATTGGATGGAAGCTATTCAGACAGATAATGCAAGATTGAGGTCCATACTTACGGGAAAGCCGTCTGATGTTGAGACTAACGATGACTAACTCTCTAACGACGCTAGATTGATGTGAGGGCAGGATAGGTGAGGGTCATGCTGCCCGACACGCTGCACACCCTACAACTGAGCGAACGGTTTGCTTATGCCAAACTTCTTGCATTCATTACTAGAGTAGACAATGAGGTTACTGAAGATGAAATGGCTATGTTTGAACAACGAATGGGGACTGCCCTATTATCACCAAATCAAAGAGCTGCCATTCGAGACTATCTCCACAATCCACCATCACTAGAAGAATGCCTTGATGATTTGAAAGCAGGAGAAGACAAAAAAGCAGGAAAATTAGCATTGAGAGATGCAATTATGATGTCTGCTGCTGATGGTACCGTTGATGAAGAGGAATTTGATGTTCTCTTGAAAATCGCCAGCGGGCTTGGGATGGATGAATCTGTCGTAGATGATTTGCTTGATTGGGTAATGGAAGGATACGATTGGATGGGTAGAGGAATGAAAATCCTCGATGCTTCATGAGGGAAAAATGTGCTACCTGATGCCATAGATTTCCTAGAAGAAGGTGATCGTGAAGGATATGTTCGTATCCTCATTGCCATGGCAGGAGCAGATGGTACCCTAGTCAGAGAAGAAACCGCTGCAATCGAAGCAGCAATGGGAAGAGCGTTGATTCCTCCGGGAAAAAGAGACTTGCTTCGTCAAGAGTTGAAGATTAATCTGGAAATTGATGAAATAATCGAAAATATGAGCAAGGTGGCAATCCGATTGGCTTTACGTGATGCGACAATTATTGGAGCATGTGATGGAGAATTCCAAGAAGAAGAAATCAACTTTCTTAGAGAATTGGCAAAACGTTGTGAATTGGATAATGAAGATCTCAACCGGCTCTTCCAATGGGTTGATCATGGTTGGTCATGGTTACAAGATTCAAGAGAATGGTTGAATCTTGATAATGAAAATGTTGAAAATGCTACTGTGGAAGGCAATGAATAATCAAATAATTGATTTCGGCTACAAAATTTTACCAAATGTTGTATGATTTTCGCTGTTTTAGAAGAGGATGGTTCATAGAGGTGAACTAACTTGGAAAGGCTACGCGCGAAGTATCGTTCGGAGGCTTAGACTAGTAATGGGTGTTCATCCGAAAATCGGAATTACGGGACTTCCTCGCAGCGGCAAGTCCGCTGTGATGCAAAAAGTCGTGGAAATGTTGGTCAATGATAGGACTGATGAGATTCGTGCCCGCGGCGAAAGTATGGCGGATGTACTTATCATCGCGGGAATGAGAACTGAACCTTTAATCGAAGATGGGGAACGTAAAGGATACCGTTGCATCGATATCGTAAGTGGGGAAGAAGCAATAATGGCTCACAAAGACATTGATTCTAGAAATAGAGTATTTGGATTTGGACTTGATACTAAGTCGATGAATACAGTTGCCATTCCAGCAATACAACATGCAATGGATAAAGCTGAAATTATTGTAATAGACGAAATTGGAAAATTTAGTGTCGAGTCTGAAGAATTTGTCAAGATTGTGCGTGCTGCATTAGAACTCGACAAACCTACTTTGATGACTTTAGCCAAAAAATCAAGACATCCTTTACTTCAAGATATCAGAAGAAGAGATGATGGAAGAATACTAGAAGTTACTCCTGTGAATCGTGCTCTATTGCCATACAAAATTCACAAGTTAATGAGAGAGAGCTATTGACAGCCGTTGACTTCATGCATACAATCGGTATGTGGTACCATGGAAACGCCGGCAAAGACCGTTGAACGGCTGCTTTGGTTCGTCACTATTGTCGCCACCTATGCGGGTGGAAACTTGTTATTGAATCTCCCCAGTTGTGAAGTGGGAACTGTCTGTTCGTATAACGAAATGTTCGATTGGAAACTAGGAATGGGGTTACTTGGTATTGGATTTCTTTCAATTATATTTGGAATACAAGCAATAGTAGCAAGAACAGGAAATAGGACCACATGGATTTCAAAATTCTTTGATGATCGAACAAAAGATGAAGTCATCAAAGATGCTTTAGAGGTAGAAGAAGATGATGTCTCGTCAATTTCGGATGGGTGGGCGAGAATGGAAGAAAAGCACCTAACCAAACGTCTTGAAGAGGAATAATGGAGCACAGGAGGGGATTCGAACCCCTGTAAAATGGATTTGCAGTCCATCGCGTAACCGGGCTTTGCTACCTGTGCTTCAATTGAGCGTGCGTCCAGTTCTATATGAAAACGACGAGTATACAAAAAAGAAAGATATTACAAAAACGGGGAGAAGTCTATCAATAGGATAAGGGTCGAAGATTTATGCACCCGTTGTTTGAAATGGATCAGTATCTAATTCAAGAAAAATTTTGGAAATTGTTCGGAGGGAAATTTTGGTTCAAGGATATGGAAGGAAATATTGTCGCCTATTGTAAACAAA
>PBDV01000004.1 GCA_002718215.1 Methanobacteriota archaeon | reverse complement strand
TGGTCATCGTGATCATCATGCCCATCATCCATAATTTCCATAAAAATCACGAATTCACTCATTGACAGATTTCCATCCTCGTCCTCATCAAAGGCCGAGATCATTATTTGAGTCATTGCCGATTCTAAATCATCCTCGAAATGTTCTATTTCCTCAATGAAATTCTCAAGTTCATCTATGCTCAAGAGTGTGTCTCCATCACTATCTGATTGGTTGAAATACTGCATCAACAAATCTGCAATGTATTCTTCCATTGCTTCTTCAATAGGATTATGACGTTCACATTCCCATGAGGAATTCGTAAGTTCTGTACATTCGTCTTCTTCGTAACCATCGGTGTTGGTCAAGTTTCCTTCTTCGTCCATCCAATCATTCATCCAGCATTCGTAATAGCCATCATTAGGATCGATGGAGGTAGCGTTAACAATACAACCGTCATAGAATTTTGCCTCATGGTCGTCATCGTGGTCATCATCACCGTGATCATCATCACCGTGATCATCGTGATCATCATCACCGTGATCATCATGATTATTACTTGTCCAACCAGCCCAGAATTCATCCCATGAAATGTGACTATCGTTGTTTGAATCAAAACTCTGTAATGCAAGTTCAGGAGTCATTTCATCATCATGGTCATCACCGTGGTCCTCACGATCATCATGGTCGTCATGATCATCATGTTCGCCATGGCCAAAATCACAGTAGAATACCCCTACTCTATCTGGAGCTTCTTCCCAGGTGCCATTTCTTCTTTCACAGTCTTCTTCTGTGATTTCATCATCATGGTCATCATGTTCATCATGGTCATCATGACCATGGTGATGGTGAGCGTGCCCTCCACCCATCTTGAGTGCTACCATATTGAAATCATGGTCATCTTCAGATTCAAATTCGATAACAACATCGCCCTTTTCTAGTTCGTATATCACTATAACGTAATCAGTTGGGCAACCATTTGGATTTGTGATTGTCTCCATAGGAGAAGCATGACCATGTCCTTCATGGTCATCATGATCATCATCACCGTGGTCATCATGGTCATCATCACCGTGGTCATCGTGATCATCATCATGGTCGTCGTGATCATCATCATGGTCATCGCCCATCTCAGGGAACGACATAGTGTGAGTTACATGTTCGGCATGGATTTCAGGGAGCGTGTCTGTATTCATTGCAAGAATAGTGTTTTCGAACGGCCCATCACTGAGATGTTCGCATAGTTCTCCGATTAGGATTGATTCGTAATCTAGAGTAGTTTCACCTGTAGGCATTGCGTGAGTTGAAACTGAAGTTGGTGCTGCGGTGCTTAATCCTTCGAGAGTTGCTTCTACCCAGGGTTCTAGGCCTAATCCGTGATAAAAGAATATATCAGCACCTTGCAGTCTTAGTATATCATTTGCCGTAGGCTCATAATCGTGAACTGGTATATTTGTCTGACTTAGTAACTCAACTTCTACCAAATCACCTGCAACTGCGGATAGCAATTGTTCAACATGGTATGTTGAAGCAATTACTTTACCTAATACTTCTTGTTGTTCTTCTTCTGTTAGGATTTCATCAATCTCGTCTGTCGATAAACATCCGGCTAAGCTCGACATAATCATAATCAAACTAACCAGAGTTGCTCTAAGAGTTACACTATTCATGAGTCTCGGGCATTTTATTAGTTATTTAATATATGTTAATAATTAGTATTGCAAAAATTATTATTAAGATGAATGATTTACTTGCATCATGAGCCAAATCATATCATTTAGTACGGACAAAAATTTTGCCTCAGAGTTAGATAATTTAGCAACTCAATCTGGTTATAACAATAGAAGTCGATTTATTCGAGATGCAGTTTTGTTTTATGCAGATATTAAGCAAAGAGGGGAACTAGATGATATGCCTGACGATTTAATTATCGAAGGTCATTTGATTGTATATTATCAGCATGCTGCTGATCAGAAGTTAATGGTAAATCGTTCAGACATTCTTGAGGTGGCATCGTATAATCATAGTAGTCTCAAATATAGTCATACATGTGTCGATGTAATTCAGGTGAAAGGTAATGCTTCGAATGTTAGAACTGTAATCGAAAAACTTCAGAATACAGGCAATGTAGACAAGGTCACATTCACTACTGCCCCAATGAGGAATGAAGGTTGTTGCTGATCAAGCTACAATTTTCGAGATTTTACCAGTGCAACCTTCTTGTGAACAGAAACCAGCACATCGTGTGCGACCATTGCTCATAACGATTAATTTCCCATCTTTTATTGGCCCATATGTTTTACATTTCAGACAGAAACCTTCGTATGACATAATTTGGCCTGAATTCGAAGTGTTTTGAATCATGCGGAAATTATGTGGAAAAAATGGGAATTTAGACTCTAAAGTAGGGGGGCCGAGCGTAGAATTTGCATATTTTTGAATCTCTGTTAAAAATTCGCTATACTGCTAAGCATTGAAAAACAGAACGAATGACTAATCAAGAATTAATGGCCGATAATGTACGTTATCAGCCATCCTCCTAGCGGATTTTCCACATGTTCTAGAAGTTGTTCTACTCTCTGACTACTTTATGTTATATTGAATTAGTAGAATTAATTCTACTAGTCAAGAATTACAATTGCCCCATTAATGTAAAATGTAAAAATTAGAATTAATTCTAACTATGGCAAATCACAATTCACTATGGTGATATGATTTTTTCACTGGATTGTCACCTGGCATCAGGCACCAACCATCTGCACTAGTAGTTCGAAGAATATTCAGATCTGCTACTCCACCCTTGACCAATTGTCCAACTCCCTTGTCCACATTAAGAGTAGATGCGGGATTCACAGTAACAGCTGCAAGAGCTGCAATGGGGGGGATTCTCATTCTGTGTACTGCGATACTGCCTACGAATGGAATAGAAAGAGTGCGACAATTTGGATTGAAATCAGTAGCAAGAGACCACTTCCAATTGTTTTCTATACAGTCATTTACAATTGTTGAAATTTTATCCCCATGAACATATGGAGTTCCGGGGAGAAATCCTGTATTGACTCCTGCATCTGATGCCTTTGCACGAGCATCATCAGAAGAAAAGCCAGCATGGTCTGCCGTTTTCGCACCAATGTCTGCTGCTAAATTCAGGCCCCCACCATCGATAAATTCATCCACATGAAGTCGAATATCAAGTTTATTTTTTTGAGCATTCTTACATATTTCTTCTGTTGTTTCAATGCTAAACCAACCAGGTTCACAGAAAACATCTACTGATGTTGCAATACCTTGTTTGATTACTGCAGGAAGTTGTTCGTCGATAAGATGTCTATCCCATTCACGTTTTTCTTCGTTGTTTTTTACTCCGACTGGATAGGCGTGGGCTCCCAACCAGGTATGATGTAATGTTACACCATTTCCTTCCATAGATGATGCAGTTTGTAGCATTCGCAGTTCGGTTTCAAGTTTTAAGCCGTACCCGCTTTTTGCTTCTAGTGTCGTAGTACCCATTTTCCTTGCCCGCTTTAATCTTGAGATTCCTATTTGCCGTAATTTAGATGCTCGTGCATCTTGAGTGGACGAAACCGTTGACGCAATCCCCATGCCTTGGTCAGAAATATCTTGGTAACTCATTCCTTGAATTTTCATAGCCATCTCATTTGACCGATCTCCATCCCATAATAGGTGAGTATGTGCATCGACAAAACCTGGAATAATTGCACATCCTTCCGCATCAATTATTTGTATTTCATTTGATTTTTTGGAAGGTTTTCCCCATTCATTTTTCATTTCATCATTACTTGAAAATTTGACTATCGTTCCGTCCCGGATATGTATGGCTAAATCCTCTGTAACATACATGTCCCGATTAAGCATCAATTGACCGTCTATTCGGCTATTTGCACTGTCTCCATTGCTGAGGTGGGCGACCTCAGATGCACCTACGATAACCGTGTCCATGTATTGCGATAGCGTCAAGGCTTGAAATGGATGCGGTTGTCCGGTGTACATGGGCGGAGGCTGGATTCTAGGTATTGAGAGCACTGCTCACACGTTCTCATTTGGCGGAGTAAGCGAGGACGGGACGCCAATTCCATCAGCATCATCCATAATTCGACCACTAGAGGGGGGTATTCATCCTAGGGAGGCAGCCGACCATCACAGTGAAATTTCTGGCGAGTTACTCTCGCGATTATTATCTGAACAACAATTGAGCATGGATAATCTAATTGGAGTTGCATTTAGTCAAGGACCTGGTTTAGGTCCATGCCTTCGAGTTGGAGCATCAGTAGCAAGAGCTATTTCAACATCTAGAAATGTACCATTATTCGGAGTAAATCATTGTGTTGCACACATAGAAATCGGTAGAGCAATTTGTGGATGCGATGATCCGGTTTTACTCTATGTTAGCGGCGGAAATACTCAGGTCATTGCGAGATTAGATGGCAGATATAGGGTACTTGGGGAAACATTGGACATTGGAATTGGGAACATGTTGGATAAATTTGCTCGACACCATGGCTTCCCATTCCCTGGAGGTCCAGAGATTGAACGAGCGGCGCTTCGTCATCTTGAATCAATAGAATCTCCCAGTATAGAAAATCTCGAATTACCTTATGCTGTTCAGGGTATGGATCTAGCATTTTCTGGATTGTTAAATGCGGCAGATACATTGGTAGAAAAAGGAGCATCTTTTGATTCAGTTTGTTGGTCTTTACAAGAACATGCTTATGCTGCCTGTATTGAGGTGGCTGAACGTGCCTTGGCTCATACTGGAAAAACTCAATTGTTACTTGGTGGTGGTGTTGCTTGCAATGAAAGAATGCGGGAAATGACCCGTATTATGTGTGAAGAGAGAGGAGCAACAGGGCATTGGCCTCCTAAGATGTATTGTGTTGATAATGGTACGATGATTGCATTATTGGGCCGATTGCAGATGTTATATTCAGTTCCTACTGGCCTGAAAGATTCAGCAGTTGACCAGATGTTGCGTACAGATATGACCTCAATTGCATGGACTTAATTCTAGGAAGCCTTTAGAGGGGCAATCATACGGAACGGGTTACGGAGGGCGAGTTCTGGCACGTAGAGGGAAAAGCGGAAGACGAAAGGCCCCGCCACGTCCTCGCCCAACAGTTCAGTCACCTCCGCCAGGATTTCCAATTCCACAGCCCTCTCCAGAATCTAACCCTAGTAAGCCACAACCTACAGTAGATGTTCCAGCATTACCTGTACAGAAGCAATATGGTGAGATTGAAACACCAGCTGAGACGACTACCCCTATTCCTGAAGTTGTCGAAAAGGTTGAAGAAATAAAAATTCCAGAAGAAACATCAGGTGATAATCCATCAGTTGTATCTGATGAATTAACGGTACAAGATGGGGCTGAAAGACGTTCACTTGGTCTAACTTCACGTGAAGTCATTGAAGATGAGCCCGTAGAGATCGAAGAATCAGACGAAGAACGAACATCTGCTTTACTTCAGAAATCTAAGAGTAGTGCACAGGATGCAGGATATGTTGTATCAGTGGACAATACTATGCTGACAAAACCCGTGGCTGAAGAAGAGAAAAAGACACGCGTTATCAGGAAAATTTCCAAGGCGAAGAAGAATAACCAACGAGTTGAACAGCGCGCTACTCGTACTAGACGTTTAGATCGTTCAAGACATGTTGAATATAGATATGAAATGCGAGCACTTCTCAAGGAAATTGAAGTTTCACCTGAACATCATTCGGTTATTTTAGGGTCAATTTGGGCTAAAGGAGAGAGGCAGGATGTAAATTCAGCCAAGGATTTTGTGAGGGAGCGAATGTCTTCAGGAGCAATTAATGAAGACCAATGCAATCGTCTACTTTCATTGATTGATGCATATACTACCCGCAGATGAACGACAGAATGATGTTCACCTGCTCTATGTGGGTTCATGGATACGGAGGGGGCAACTGGTCGAACACTCGGCGGGATTGATTTCTCATCAGTACCATTTATCGATGAATTATCTAATTCTGGAACGCCTCCCTATCGTAGAGGAATCCATGAAAAAATGTACCTCACTCGTCGTTGGACAATGCGCCAGTATGCTGGTTTTTCCACAGCAGAGGCTACAAATAAGCGATTCAAATTGTTGCTTAAAGAAGGACAAAAGGGCTTGAGTGTTGCATTTGATTTACCCACTCAATTGGGGATGGATAGTGATGACGATTTATCATTTGGAGAGGTTGGTAAAGTCGGTGTTGCAATAGATTCCATTGAAGACATGAGAATATTATTTGATGGGATTGATTTAGGGCATGTTTCCACTTCAATGACTATCAATGCGCCTGCCTCGATTCTATTCGCTTTGTATGTTGCAGTAGCAGATGAAAACGGAG
Source organism: Methanobacteriota archaeon (assembly GCA_002718215.1). GTDB lineage: Archaea > Thermoplasmatota > Poseidoniia > Poseidoniales > Thalassarchaeaceae > MGIIb-N2. The sequence goes on along the minus strand of PBDV01000004.1, from coordinate 46,793 downwards.
TATCTAGAGAACAATTAAGAGGGACAATTCAAAATGATATTCTGAAGGAATACATTGCTCGCGGACTCTATGTATTCCCTCCTGGGCCTAGCCTTAGACTTACGACTGATGTAATGAAATGGTGTGCAAAGAATACTCCTGCGTGGAATACAATTTCAATTAGTGGATACCATATTCGTGAAGCTGGCTCGACAGCAGTAGAGGAGGGTGCATTCACATTATCAAATGCTATTGAATATGCAGATTCAGCAATAAATTCAGGATTAGATTTTGATACATTTGCCCCTAGAATGTCATTCTTTTTCGGATGCCATAATGATTTCTTTGAAGAGATTGCAAAGTTTCGTGCTGCTAGAGAATTATGGCATAATATAGTCACTGAAAGATACAATCCCTCCAATCCTAAATCGAGTCAACTTAGATTTCACACACAGACTGCGGGCGTTACATTGACTGCTCAACAACCTATGAACAACGTGGTTCGAGTTGCATACCAAGCGATGGCCGCAGTTCTGGGGGGGACTCAATCATTACATACCAATGCATATGATGAGGCATTGGGATTACCAACCGAGGAATCTGTTAAGATAGCATTACGAACTCAACAGATTTTGAGTGAAGAAACAGGAGCTCCGGAAGTGGTGGACCCATTAGCTGGTTCTGTTCATGTGGAATATCTTACTGATCGGATTAGAGATAGTGCATTGCAATGTATCAATGAAATCCTCGAGAGAGGTGGAGCTATGTCAGGAATTGAACGAGGCGACCAACAGAGAGCTATACACGATTCGGCATGGGCGCAATTATCAGAAATAGAATCTGGAGAAAGAAGGATTGTTGGAGTAAATCATGCGACAGATGATAGTGAGGTATCTGATGCAGGACAAGTATTGAATCCTGAAAATGTAAAAAATCAAGTCGTCCGTCTTCAATCTCATCGAAGTAAAAGAGACGAAAGTACAGTGCAGTCTCAATTGAAAATACTAACAAATGCATGCGAATCAGATGGCGATTTATTCCCTTATATTCTCGACGCAGTCAAATCTGGTGCAACGGTTGGCGAGACCATGGATGCAATGAAATCAGTATTCGGTACGTGGCGTGCACCAAGTGGAATTTGAGGTGAAATAATGAGTATTGAAATTGATCATATTGGAATTGCAGTAAACAATTTGGATGAGCGAACACCCTTTTGGGTTGCTTTGGGATTAATTTTGGGAGAGGATGAAGAATTGCCAAATGATGGAGTAATTGCTCGTTTTTTATCCACGCAGAATATATCGGATACATCTCCAAGGATAGAATTATTGCAACCTACGGGATTAGATACTCCTATTGGCCGGTTCATTGAGAAACGGGGGGAAGGAATTCAACAAATTGCTTTCAGAGTAGACAATATTCAAACAACAATTGAAACTTTGCAAATTAATGGTGTTGAAATGATTGATGAAATTCCTAGGGCTGGAGCACATGGAACATTGATTGCATTTGTTCATCCTAAGTCAACAGGTGGTGTACTTGTTGAGATTGTTCAAAGACAATAATGCCCGATGGAGTAAAATGGGCCCCATGTTTCGGCTATACAATGGAATCCGTATTGGCGCCTATCTCAGACTCTATTTCTTCGATTGAATCATCATCAGTAAGGGAATTAATAGAATCATTAGCAAATGCACTTGATTCTCTTAGAGCGAATGGAACTATCACCAATGATGCCTACCTTGATGCAGGTGCAATTCAGGGCGGAATGATGATGATTGCAAACTTAATTGATGCTGGAATAGATCGTAAAGAATTGGCAGAACACATGTCGGCATTACTTTCTAGATCCCAAAGAGTTGAAGAGTCTCATCCAGGACTAGGTGCCTCAATTGAATCTGCCTTATCTTGAGGTGTAAAATGAAAACTCCGCTACTCGTTGTAGATGAGGTGTCGAAGAATTTCGGCGAAATAGAAGCACTTTCTCAAATTAGTATTGAATTAAATAAGGGAGAAATTGTTGGACTAGTTGGAGGAAATGGAGCAGGTAAGACAACATTACTTCGATTATTATGTGGTGTATATCGTCCCTCCCAAGGTACTGTGAGATTTGTTGATGATGGTGAAAATCATCCTGTTGATGAGGTAAGAGGAAGATTAGGAGTGGTACCTGAATCCACTGGATTGTATAGCAGATTGACAGCATGGGAAAATATCCGATATCATACACGAATTCATGGCCGAGATGATAAGAAATCATGGGCTAGAACTGTACGTTTTGCCAATGCATTGGATATTGAAAATGAATTGCACCGACCTACACGTGGTTTTTCACGCGGAATGCGGCAAAAAATTGCATTAATTCGTGCAATTGCTCATGGGCCTGATTTGTTGTTACTCGATGAACCAACAGCCGGATTAGATGTGACTAGCGCAAGAAAAGTCCGAGATCTAGTTCGTCAATTAGGTGATGATGGAGGTACGGTGATTTACAGCACACATATGCTATCAGAAGCTCAGAGAATTTGTGATCGAATAATTATTCTACACAATGGAACAGTTCGGGCAGATGGTTCTCCTGACGAATTATTAGAACAAACATCAATGGACGATCTGGAAGATGCATATATCGAATTAACTAGTGATGTTGCTCGAAGTGAACCCGTTGAGGATATTTCAAAATTATCTGGAATATTGACTCGTATTTTTTCACGCTCAAATAATCAATTCCAGGGGGTTGAAGAGGAATGAATCGTCTTTATGTGATTTGGACAGTTACTGTGAAGGAACTTCTGGATTTTGTTCGCGATTGGAGAACATTAGCTGCAATGTTACTAGTTCCACTAATTCTGTTTCCAATAATATTCATTGCAGTTCCTTGGTTTTTACAAGGAGAAGCGGAAGAACTCAGTAGTTATACAGTTGATGTGAACATTCTAATCGATGATGCAAATAATACTCCTAGTGAATTTTTGATATTACTAAATTCGTCGGACATTAATTATGAAATTAGTGTATCTACATTTGATGAAAATAAATCTCTAGCGAATCATTCAGAGATATTAGAACAAGCATCTGAATCAATAAGAAATGGTGATTTAGACGCAGTGCTGGCTCTNCGTATTGGAGCAGGCAATTCNTCTGAAAGTTGGCAATATGTGATTTTCTCAGATAGTACTGATGAATTATCTAGGGAAGCAAGGAGTAGATTGTTGAATCAAATCGATATTTGGGAAGATCAAATTATTGATGAAACACTTGCAGATAATGGATTAGAACGTGATGACGTATATGACCCAGTTTCATGGGATGGAACCGTTGAAGCAGCAGATACTGCAACTACTGGTGAGCAGGCAGCATTTGCGTTTGCATTATTTGTTCCTTTTATCATCTCATTATGGACTGCAACATCTGCAGTCCAACCTTCGATTGATCTTACCGCTGGTGAACGAGAACGAGGTACATTAGAGGCACTATTAACTACTCCAATAGCACGATCTGATTTGATGTGGGGGAAATGGTTAGCAGTAGCGACAATTGCAAGCGCTTCTGTTCTATTGCAATTGGTGGGTCTTTTTGTCGCAATCCGTTATCTTGCTGCCGGAATATTAACTCCTCCATCAGTATCTGTAACTGGATGGATTTTGTTCGTAATTACCATATTGCTCTTTGCTATTTTTGTCGTTGCTGTAGAGATGGCAATGGCAATGAGGGCTCGTTCAGTAAAAGAAGCTGGCTCTACATTAGGGCCAATGGTTATTCTATTCATTGGGCCAGCACTATTTGCTCAATTTGTTAATTTGGAGAGTATCGAATCATGGTGGTTCATTGCACCTATATTCAATATTTGTCTAGGTATGCGTGCATCGTTACTGGGTGATGTATCTATGATACATGCTTCACTATGGATGGGTAGTAGTTTGCTGTATGCGTTGATGGCGACAACATGGGCATCAAAGCAATTCAACAGAGAAGATCTTGTTGAGAGCATATCATAATCAATCGTTGATTTGCACTATTTTAATTCCTTCAATACGGATTTTTTGCCTCAAACTCATCGTCAAAAATGACTTCCCAGGAAGTAATTCCTGATATTTGATGAATTCCGAACAATCATAATTTGAATTTAGAAATTTTTTCCTTAATGCTTCGTGAAAACGCCCCCTTGCACTAACCCATCCAGGGTTGACAACATCGTTATTGAACAAATTTATGCATTCTTCAATTGTTGAATTACATACTCTACAATTCAGGCATTTACAATTTGGGCAATAATCCCTACTCTTCTTGTCCATGAAAAACGACGTAAAAATACAGTAAATAATATTATAGTAATACTAGAGTAATACTATAAGATGTATGTCTTGCCATAAATATGCCCAAAGTGAGTCTGGACATGCCACAACAGATTGTTGAAGATCTCAAGAAACATGTTGGTGATGAGAAGAAATACGTTAGTTTAGCAGATGCAATACGAACTGCATGTAGGAAATTATTGGACCAATTAGATGAGATTGATGCACGACATGGAAGGTTGGAGGAATAATCATGGCAAATAGGAAGGAAGCTGAAGAAGCGGTAAAGACAATTCTTGAATATCTTGAAAATGATCCTACGAGAGAAGGGCTACTAGATACTCCAAAAAGGGTGATTGATTCATTTGACGAAATATATTCGGGTTATGAGCAAGATGCTGCTGATATTTTATCATCCACATTCAACAGTGAAGGATATGATGGAATTGTTCTGTTAAGGGACATAGAATTTCATTCAACTTGTGAACATCATCTACAACCCTTTTCTGGTAAAGCACATGTCGCATATATTCCAGTAGAACGAATTGTTGGAATTAGTAAGTTAGCGCGTTTAGTAGATTTACATGCACGAAGATTACAGAATCAAGAGAGAATTACCAAAGATGTAGCTGATGATTTAGAAGAACACGTTTCTCCATTGGGTTGTGCAGTAATTATTGAAGCCCAACATGGGTGTATGCGTTGTCGAGGGGTAGTTAAGCAAAATGCCGTTATGACGACTAGTGCTATGAGAGGCGTATTTTTCGATAAAGCAGAAGCACGTAGTGAGTTAATGCAATTGATCCAGTCAGGTAGTTAGAATATTGAGGTTTAACATGCAAACTGATCAGCAATATTACGAATCTCTGATCATACAGGGGCATCCGCCTGAACATGCATTACATTATACTCGAATGTACTATCCTACCTTTGTACCCCAAATTGCTCAAACATCTCCATTAACTCATGCGAATTATTTCGTCCCAGTAGTTCAAGAAACGAAGAAAGATCGAACAGTCCTAATTGTTATTGGAGTAGCAGTTTTTGCAATAATTGTAGTAGCAATGCTGATTCTAGCTGTGATTGCAGTTGCCTTATTTGATTCTGCAGATAATACACCAGAATTTGGATTTAGACATGACGTATCTTCTCAATTGTTTGAAGATTTAGGAGTAAATAAAGCACCATATGACTCGAATGATTACCCTGATTTTAGCAGTGTTGTGTACATTGAAGGCATTGCAACAGATGGAGAACTATACTCGGGTTCAGGAGTAATTATCGGTGAAAAATGGGTGCTTACAGCAGCACATGTTGTAGAGGGCCTCAAAGTGGGAGATACATCAGTTTGGATAGGGAATGATTACCAATCTGCAATAGAACAACATTCGATTGTAGGCTATTATATTCATCCAGGTTGGCCATTCGCAGATCAATTCTCAACTGAAGAGCAAAACGAAATGTTGGAAGAAGGAACCGATATTGCATTAATTGAATTATCTGAATCAATTAATCCCCTAGATGCTTCTATAGCTAAGTGGAATAATGATTCGTCATTGATAGATGGCGATGAAATATTAGGGTCTACGATTTATGTGTCTGGTTTTGGAGATTACAATTCAGGCAATTCAATGTGTACAGATTTTTGCTTAACAGATAGTGATGGTCTATATTCGAAGCGAAGAGGTTGGGAAAATACATTGGATCGAGTAGTGCTAGATATCGAATCATCAGTAGATTACGAAGAAAAGTCTTCATGGAAAGGAGGCTGGGTAGTCTATGATTTCGATAGTCCCTCATCTACAAACAATGCCTTAGCATCTGGAAAAACGTATAATTTCGCCCAAGGAGATTATTCATACGCAGGTAATGGCAATAGCGATGCTTCCCCTTCAACGCTTGAAGGAACTAGTGTTGCAGGTGATTCAGGAGGGCCAACATTCGTATTTCTCGACGAATATTGGCAAGTAATTGGACTAACCTCTCACGGTAGTGAAGCCGCCAATTATGGAGATGTTGCATTCAATACAGCAGTGGCCAGCCATACTGATTGGATTTGTAGTCATAGTCAATCCAATAATCTGATTCCAGGGTGTTAATATGAGTGAACAAACATATCCAATTGTTGAGATTTTTCATTCTGTCCAAGGTGAAGGTTATCATTCAGGTGTCCCGCATGTATTTATTCGATTTGGAAATTGTAATCTTAAGTGTGAATGGTGCGATACTGATTTTCTCAAATACGAAGAAATGGGGATTGATGAAATTGTTGAGGAGGTCCTTTCTTTCTCATGTAATCGTGTTATTTTCACAGGTGGAGAACCGACAATGCAGGATTTAGGGACGATAGGTAGTGTATTGAAGGAACATGATATTCATCTTTCTATTGAAACAAATGGGACAATTATTGTTGATCCGATTATTGACTGGATTTGTGTTTCTCCGAAGGATCAGTTGTATCCGAATTCTACAATTCGTCAAAGAAATGGGGACGAATTGAAGGTAGTATATTGTGGACAGGATTTGTCGATGTATGATGATCTAAAATCTGGTTTTGTACATCATTATCTCCAACCATGTTACTTAGAAAATGAGAGCGTTGAGTCAAACGGAATCAATTTCCAAATTGTAGAAGATTTGGTAAAGAAATCTCCTGGATGGCGATTATCGTTACAGACGCACAAATGGATGGGTGTTTTGTAATGACTAGACGCGCAGTTATGGCGCTATCTGGCGGAATGGATTCTACCTCTCTACTTCTCAGATTATTGAGGGAAGGATATGAGGTAACATGCATTAGTTATCGATATGGTCAGAAACATTCGATTGAAATTAAGAAAGCTACAGAGAATATCAAAAGATTGGAGTCTAATGGATTAAAATTACATCAGAAAATAATTGACTTAAGTTCTGCAATGGGTTCATTCCATTCTGCGTTGACTGACGATGATTTCGCTGTACCAGAGGGGCATTATGAAGAAGAACAGATGAAGCAGACAGTAGTTCCGAACCGAAATGCAATTTTCTCATCTATTCTGTATGGGATGGCATTGAGTATATCTTCGACTGAGGATACTGACGTAGTCATTGCATTGGGTGTACATAGTGGAGATCATGCCATCTATCCTGATTGTAGGCCTGAATTTTACAACGCCCTATCAACAGCATTTGAGATCGGTAATTGGGATTCTCAACGTGTAAAATTTGAATTGCCATATATTGATGGAAACAAGACAACAATTCTGATTGATGCGTTGCAATCATGTGAATTTCTTGGATTGGATTTTGATGAAATTCTAGGAAGCACAATAACGTCGTACAATCCTGATGTATTAGGTCGATCAAGTGGGCGTTCAGGTTCTGATGTTGAACGAATTCTTGCGTTCTACGATATTGGAAGAAAGGACCCTATTGAATACGTTGAATCATGGGAATCTGTATTGGAAAATGCATTGCGATTAAAGAATGAATTTGGTGAATGATATGGTTGAGAATAAAGACAGTGAATGGAAAAAGAGACTAAGCCCTTTGGCATATCGAGTAACTCGAAAAGGCGCTACTGAAAGACCATTTACTGGAGAATATTATCTTGAGAAAAGAAATGGGAATTATCACTGTGTTTGTTGCGATCATATTTTGTTTACATCTGAGATGAAGTATGACTCAGGTTGTGGATGGCCCGCCTTCCATACTGAGCACGAAGATGCTGGAATAAAACGAATAGAAGATTTTAGCCACGGTATGAGACGAATAGAGGTAGTCTGTGGTAAATGTGATGCACATTTGGGTCATGTTTTCCAGGATGGGCCTAATGAACACGGTGGCGAAAGATACTGTATAAATTCGGTATGCTTGAATTTTATTTTGGAGGAAGTAGAATGAATCAATATTTTTCCGCAAAAAAATATGGCCACGAACGAGGGCTCTCGGTAGCGTTTAGGCAATGGCGGGCAGAAAGTCATTGCAGATTTATGCATGGCTATTCTTTAGAGTTTGAATTTGTGTTTGGAGCGAATGAGTTAGATGAAAATAATTGGGTTGTCGATTTTGGCAGTTTGAAAGATTTAGAATCCTGGCTTAGGCTAAATTTTGATCATAAGACATTGGTCGCTTTTGATGACCCTATGTTCTCTGTTTTCGAACAAATGTATGAAAGTGAAGTCATTGATATGGTAACAGTCGAAGCAACAGGATGCGAGATGTTTGCAAAAATGGCAATGGAATATTCAAACGACTTGATTCGGACGCTTTACGGTGATAGATGTTGGGTTGAAAGCGTGACTGTCAGAGAGCATGGTGCAAACAGTGCGATATACAAGAGAACGACTTAACAGAAAACCAACATTCTAAATGTGTAAATTTAGTTATCATTACGTTGAACAATTTCGAGCGCGTTTGCTGCATCTGTTAGAATACCAAGTAAACGATGAGCTTCAAATTCATCGGGCCCACTTCTCATCAAAGTCCTGATTAATTGTTCTTCAGCCCCTCGTTTTTTACTTTCATGTAAGGGCAGTGATTGCGCGATTCTTGCAGCAACATCACGCATTGTTCTTCTTTGATCCGCATTCATCATTGGTTTTTCTTCTTCCATTTCAGTAATTTTAGTGTGCATCGAATATGCAACAACTGTAACTGCGTGTGATAGATTTAGTATGGGGTATCCTTCCCATGAGGGAATCGTCAACAGTAGGTCACACTGTCTTAATTCATCTTGTAGTAACCCCATTCCTTCTGGTCCAAAAACGATAGCTACACGCCCATTTAATCCTTCAAAATTATCAATTAATTCGTTAGGTGTTAGAAAATGTCGGAATTGTATTTTTGTTCCTAATTCTCTTTTACCTGATGTACCAATTACCATTGATACATCATTCATGCACGACTCCCAATCATCAAACAATTCTGCATTATCAAGAACTGATTGAGCATGTTTGGCACGCTTTCGAGTTTCTTCGTCCCATTCTCCATCATGCCCTATTATTCGCAATTTATCGAAACCGAAGTTTAGCATTCCCCTGCAAACAGCACCAATGTTTCCTGAAAATGCTGGTTTTACCAATACGAAAACAATCTCCAAAGGATATTCAGGAAGTGAAATATCTAGTCGATTGCCCACAGGGTTCGCCTCTAATCGCGACGCCTCTGAACATATCGAGTAATGTATCCAGCGATCCAATTCCTCATTCTCTTGTTGGAACCAACATCTGTATATTCTTTGACTAACATCTTGTTATTCTCAAAGTCAGCATTGAACTTGTCTGGATATTTCTCGATAAGAAGTAGTGCTCTTGACTTGATGAATGATGGGCGAATGTTACCCATCACGCATCACCTTCATCAGTCTCATCATCAAGTTTGATTTCGATTGGAAAGCCTTCTTCTCTCGTAACAACAACATTGATTCTTCGAGGTGGTTTTTGCATTCCTCTTTCCCAAATTTTGTGATTTACTGTTTCATCAATCCAAATTGTTTCATCATTTGTTACCTTCATGTGACGAACAACGTGTCTTTTGACCTCTTCAATCGCCCTATTAGCTCTCTTTGTACGAGGCACCTTCCAAGCACCACGTAGAGGGATAGTCATTTTTCGAACGTCTGCCATTTAATCACCTCTGAAGTTTAGATCTGCGCCAGTTGTGACGTTTAGGGTGAGATTGTACCTTTCTATTGGTACGAAGGATAACCCAAACAGGAACTCGACGGTTTGTTTTAGCGACCTTGTTTAGACGCTGTTTTTTTCCGAAAGTTTTCCTTGACGACATATATTCACCTCATTTACATCTCGGGAACTGAGTTCATTTTTCCTGCAACTTTGTCCATTAGAGAATGTGCTGTAGGGGTGATTACACGTCCAAGAGTCTTGGTTCCGGATGGATTCTTTTTAATCTCGGTAAGGCCAGATTCGTCAAGTTGTTGTAGAATCGTTCTGACGATGTTTCGTGAACCAGTAACGGCTCTATTTGGCTTTACACCTCGGTTGCGAACTCCGCCATACATCTGTGCAAGATGATTGGTGCCGATAGGCCCGTGAATAGCTACTTTACGTAGCATTGATGCTGCGCGAGTTTGCCACCAATCTTCCTGTACGGGTGGCATTTCTCTGTGAGTACCAGTCTTTACATCGATTGCCCATTCAGGAGCAACGACAAGTTCGAATTGGTCCATTTCAACCCTTAGAGCAGCGACGAAATCGGAAGGAGAAACATCTCGATATGACGTCATGGTATCACCAAAAGCATCTCGGCGACTTTCCCCGTGTATATGAACCCTGTGAGTTTGAACACTAGACCATATTACTGATACCGATTAATCTCAACGTTAGGCGTTGATTTGAAAGGGCAGTCCTCATGGGTAGAATGTGCGCAGGGCCCTTAGTCAGAATCCGAACATGCTTCGGACAATAATCGGTTTAGGTCTTACTCTTGTTTTGATTCTCAGTTACGCTGTATATTCAGCAACTCTTGACTCATCATTTTACTTAGCCGAGACATCGAATATGAAAGCAATGTTGGATGTGGATGAAGATCCCTCCAATGGTTCATATTATTTCGAGACTGATACTCCAATAACTTGGCTCAATATTTCTATCGACAATTCTCCTGTAGATGTAACATTAGAAGTTTCATCATTGGGGGGTGTTTGGTGGCATCATCCCAACTTAGGATTGGATTCAGATAACGATATGCCATTCCAATGTTTTTCTCCTGATACATCGGATTATGAAGGGCTCGTTGAATATTGTAGTCGCTCGTCCTCTCATTCAATAGAGGTTGATTCACAAATGGAGGAATTTCGAGGTTTATTGTCTCAAGATTTGCCATTATCTGGCGCATGGGCCTTTATTGCTGATAATTCAACTCATGCCAATTTGATTGCTAATTCAACGATTAATGATTCAATATTAAATCGTACATGGACAGTTCGAATGATTGATTCAGAAGGCTCGGTAGTAAATACAAGTGGTATGGGGATATCAGTTTCTGTAGTTGAACACGAAATATTGGATGTTTCACCATATCGAATTGATCCAGTAACTGAGATGATATGGGGAATGACTGCTTTGATAGGATGTTTTGGTGTTGTACTCATTCTTCCTACTGCTCTATACATAGCGGCAACTGTCAAATCAAAGAAGAACGCCGAGTCAATCAAGGCAATTGATGAAGATGAATGAACGCCGTTTCGTTCATTAAGTCGTCAATAGATGAACCCCCATGAGTAGGCCGTCTGCACGTGCGGCTCTCGGACTGGCCATACTGTTTCTGTTGATGTCGATCCAACCAATAGTTTCAGCTACAACTCCTAGGAACGCTGTTGATTTGAAACCCTCAACATTCACAACATCTTATGCTTCTTCAACCGATGCTGCAGAATATGATACTCTTTCTAGAACAACATCATTGGCTCGAGCACCTGAACTTTGGATAATTGATGGAATGTTAGGAATTCAACACACATTGACTGCGGGGGTAGAGAATCTCGGTTCCTCTTCAGCATCAAATGTGGCTGTCGAAATTGTTGTTTTACATGATGAATATGAAGGATTTGAATTATTCAATACGACTGTATTCATTAGTCAAATTAATTCTCAAAGTACACAAACTGTATCCGCAACATGGATACCCACCTATAGTGGAAATCACACTGTTAGAATTACAACTAGTCATGTTTCAGATACGAATCCATCAAATGATGTAGGTTTTGCGACAATCACAATCGGTTTTCTTTACGAGAGATGTGAATCCCCCTCTACATGGAGTAAGACATCAAATTGGAGAATTGATTCAGATAACAGGCTGAACGGAGCATCCTCTTGTCGAATTGGTGGAAGTACTAGTACAACCAATTATGGAAATATGTGGACAGAGACTCTTAGCAGTCCTGTTTTGGATTTTTCAGATGCCCATCCTAATCCGAATAATGGATACGGTCTAGGCTTTTTCTATACTGGAAATGTAATGCAGGGAGATACTCTACAGATTAGAGTAGGGTCAGGATCAAATGTAGCAAATCTGTTTCCAAATGGAGGCATTACAGGAGAAGTATCAGGACAACCAACATCATGGCTAATTCAACTAAGCACTGTAGCAGGACGTAGTGTTCCATGGCTAGAAATCCCACCATCTGTAATGGGCCCTCAGACTAGAATTGAGTTTGTATTTACTTCGGATAGCACAGGTACTGAGGTAGGATATTGGGTAGAGGATATTGTGATGTTCTATGATCAGAAAGCATCTCCAAGTGAATTCGAACTAGATTTGCAAGGCAATCCTTCTGGTACTTCTGCTAGAGGTGAATGGTCTGATATGGGTTTCACTGTGCGCAACAATGGAAATATCACTGATAGATTCACTCTAGAGGCCGCAGGTATCCCTTCTGAATGGGATTATCGATTCACACATCCAAGCGGTAGTGGCTTGTTAGCAGGAACGGAAGTTACGATTAATCCCGGAGAATCGAGAAACTTTAGATTACAAACTAAACCACATGAGCAGGCATCAACTGGTTCTATCCAAGGAACAATCAATGTACAGAGTGTCCAAGAAAATACTGCAACTGATTCATTGTCTTTTAGTGCAGGTGTAGCGCCAAGATATGAATCAACATGGACATCAATATCGTCCTCTCCAAAATGTTCACCAGGTAATGTATGCAGTCATTCGGTGTTGTTAGAAAATACTGGAGATGGTAGCGATACATTCGTAATTTCTGTTCAAGAAGTTTCAGTACCTGATGGATGGGCATTCGGAGTATCATCAACTCAGGAATCATCCATTACATTGGAACCAGGACAAACTCAAGTTATTGATTTTACAATGGCCGTACCTTCTACAGCGTTGCCCGGTGAAACAGCAGTAGTATCCATAATTTCGGATAGTCAAGCAGATGCGAATTCACAATCAATTCAACAAATCACAATTGAAGCCAGCATGATTTCCGATTTGAGAATCGTTGAATCTTGGGATTCAATTCCTACACATGTTCAACCGGGAGAATCAATTGAATTGGAATGGGAGATACATAACGATGCATCTAGATTGGATGAAGTTGAATTCAATTGGACATTGGATGGGGCTCAAACATGGGCGGTTTCACTATCGGGTCCTTCATCAGCATCTATTGCTCCTGGAGCATCTACAGTGATGAGAGTATCAATGCTGGCTCCTTCTGACGGACATGCTGGTGATCCTGCACCACTGATTACCCCTACAGTAACATCTACTCGTTCTTCGATTACATTTAGTGGAGAGTCAGTTACAGGTCCTAGAATAGCTCAGATTCATTCGTTGTCTATGGAAATCGAATCAGATGGATTTGTTGCATTTTTACCCGAGCAACCATCTCCAATCGAGTTTAGTGTACAAAATCATGGAAATGGTGTTGATAGAGTAAAGATATCAATCGATGGCCTACCATCTGGATGGACAACAACAATGTTGGTTGATGGTGAGGCTAGTGATTCAACATTTGAGATCGATTTAGCTGGGTATAATGGCGATGTTGCGAATATTACAATTGTAGTAGTTGCTGATGCTTCAATGAGTCCTGGGACAGAAGTTTGGCTAACATTTACTGCTGATTCTGATATTGATTCTCTTGATTCTACACCTTCGATAATTCAGATCGGTTATGTAGATGTGATTCGTTCGTATTATGATGAAAATTGGCAACAACAACCTGAAAATGTTAGATTAGGTGGAATTGCGAATTCTAGTTACATGATTACAAATACAGGAAACGTGGTTGATTCTAATTTACAGACAAAGGTCTCAATCTCTCCAGTAATCCCTGGATTAGAACTGACGATATTTGTTGATGGTGCACAGTATCCTACAAATCAATTCATTCCATTGGATTTAGCTCCTGGTTCAAATTCAGTGATTGATGCAGTTGTTACTATTGATCAATCAGTAGCGTTGGGTACAGAGGTTACAATTACTCGGTTTGTTACTGGAGGCGATGCAAATTCACCACAACAATCTCAGGAAGATTTGGTATTTAGCATATCAGAAATGAGGTCTCTTGAGTTAGGTAATCCTCCATTGAATTTAGTAGAAATGGGTCCAAGCAGCCGTTCTGAAATTACACTAGAAGTGAAGGGTCGTTCTACTCAACCTGAACAAGTTTCAGTAGCAATTGTAATTCCTGATGGAATAGAGGTAAAATGTACACCACAGAATGGTGAAGGGGTGCCGACTGTGACTATTCAGCAATCGCCCGATATAGATGATGTACAGCAAATTGAGTGCGAAATAATTACTGGAATTGATTACAACACTGGAATAATTGAATTTACATTAATCGCTAGTGATGGGGAACAAATTGGGGTATTTAGTACTGAAATTATTCGGCCACAAGTAGAGGGAGGAGGTTTTGAAATTGCAGGAGTAGATTCGATGGTAATTGGCGGTTCAGCGATAATTGTAATATTGGCCGTTGTATCATTAATTATCGCACTACGTCTTAGAAATCGAATGTCTGAAGATGAAGATGAATTTGATATTGAAGAGGACGAAATCCCTGATCAAGTTATGGCATTTTCGTCAACTCCAATGTCTGTTGATCCCACTACAAATGTCGTTGAAGAAGTGGCCACACAAGTACAGCAATGGACTGATGAATCAGGGTATACCTGGAGAAAGATGAGTGATGAATCAATTCAATGGTGGAATGGAACGGATTGGCAAGATCATTCGTGAGTTACATTATTGCTTCAATGACATAGTATATTCCACTACAAACAATTCCTACCATGATACCATAGTGTATCCAATCAGACTTTAATTTCTCAAGGAATCTTTTGCCAATATTTACTCCGATTAGCGCAGATAAAGTCAAGAAAATTATCAAATTTACATTATCAGAAATGTCTGTTTGATTGTAGAATAGATAAACAGGAATGCGAGAAAGATCAACACACAATGCAAGAATACTAGCCGTAGCTGCATAAGCCATTTTATCATTCAATCGTCGTTTCAAAAACATTGCACGCAGAGCACCTTGGTGTCCTGATAGCCCTCCCATGAAACCGGAACCAAAACCTCCAATTCGATCATTTGCTTCAGGGATTCTGTAACCTGTCCACGATTCACTAATTGTTAGTAATGGTAGAATGATTAGGAATATACCAATGATGAGCAATAATGGGTTTTGTGGTACACTACTCTGGAGTAATGCTCCTAAAATTGCACCAACAACCAACCAAATCCCATATCTTTTCACAGCATCAATATCTAGGTTATCTTTCAGTAAAACCAATTTCCATCCATTGTGGGCACCATGGATAATTGCAACAACAGCAACTGCTTCATGCGGGCCCATTAGAAGTAGAACCAATGGTGTAAGCATGGTAGAGAGCCCAAATCCAGCGGGCACAGTCAGAGCAGCTACAACCAGCGTCCCTAGTGATGCAATTGCCAGAATAGTTGGGTCCACAAAAAAAAGGAATAATTCATATTATTATGAATTTCTTATGCATATTATTCTGATTCATCAGTACATAACCAATCAAATTCTTGACTTGGTAAGGGATGAGGTGCGATTTTGTGTTCGACCTTTGGCAATTCTCTGTGAATCTCAATTAATCCACTGCGTCCTAAATTATCGATTGCGGCGCAGGTTCTTTCCTCAACAGGGGCAATTTCTTCCAGAAATATTTCATCGAGTGTGTTGCACAATTCTTCGAATGTATTTGTTCCATCGCACAATTCCCATACGACAGTCATGAGAGGATCCATAGGACGTCGAAGGTGATTTGAACCTCCCAGGACTTTATGCACAATTCGTTCAATTCGTCCGAAGTTTTTTGGAATAAATAGAATGGCAATTCTACCTTCTCCATTAACTGGCCCTCTTCTTCGATCATAACCCCATGGAATTTCATTTCGTACTGGATAACAGCCTGCTAAATCGTTAGGAGTTAACATTCAATCCACCCAATCTGAGCTCCATGTCCATATGACGAGTGCAATCATTAGTACAGAGCCAAGGATTGCAGAAAAACGTGTCAATTCTCGTTTTTCGGTGAAATTTCTAGACCACCATGTGATGACACCTAGAGCACTACATAATGCAAGGATGAGCCACCATAGTGGAGGAGGCATGGCACCTTGAGATAGTCATGCGAATTGAAGGAATCGGAAGAGAATCAAGGCGTTATTCATGAACTATGAAGGTAGGACCTCGCTGTGGCATGGTGGAATAGCGTTGATGAGGGGCTACAACGAGTAGGTTCTCTTTCAGGTCTCAGTATTCGACAACCACTAGTACGATTGGCAGTAACTGAATTGGTTTTGCTGACGTTTATCATACCTGCCATGATACTTCCAGAATCCTTGGATTTCATTGGTTTGATATGTGCCATTTCTTCATCAATTATTGTGCTGTCAATTCATCGAGTTTGGTCAGCTGATGAACGCAGACGTCGTGAAATCGCGAATAGGATGATGGACGGAGATCCAGATTTAGGTAACGATCTTCGGATTGATGTTTTGATTGCTAGTCTTCACTTACTATTGATAGTACCATTATTGCTTCAGAGAACTGATGATGTGTTCGATATTTACTCGGTTGAAAATGAGAAATTTAGTGTCTGGTTTATGTTTGGAATGGATTTATTCTCTCGTAGTTTATTGGATTGGGCCGAAGTGTACGAGATTCGTTTTTCTGATGTTAATTCTTCCAGTATGGCTGGGAAACACCTTGTTCTTTTTTTGCTAATTTCAATTGATATACTATTGATTCAGTCAATCATCAGATTGATTGGAATTAGGCGAACGATTAGAGAGGGAGTTAATGCAGCTGCAAGAGACCCAGAGACTGCCGCTAGAATTGGAAAAAGAGTAAACAAAGCCTTACTAAATTCGATTCTTGATTCAGATATCGTAGAAGATCGAAGAAATCGAATTAGAGCACTTGCGATTACCGGTGGTCCAAATGAAGTTGAATCATTGTGGAGATTATTGTCGGATGAATCAGTACGAACAGAGACTTTAGCTACATTGATTAGAATTGGTAAGATTGAACAAACGCATCGATTGCTGTCTTCCAGTAATGTTAGCCTAAGAGCATCAGCCCTTCAATGGCTGATACTTGCTCCCGATGGCCCCCATTATTACAAAATAAGACAATTGGAAAATGATCCCATACCAAGTATTCGAATTTCTGTTCTAGAATCGCTTGAGGATGCCCCTCTAGAAATTGCCTCTCTATCAATTATCAGATTACTGAATGATCAGAATGATGATGTGCGAATTGAGGCCAGTAGGCAACTTAGAAGATTGTCTCCTGCAAATATTCTAGAACATGCTCCATTGTTATTGAATAGCGAATCAATTCCATGCCGAATACATGGTGTAGAAGCATTGGCAACTGTTGAAGATGGCAGAGTAGTACCGCATATCGTTAAGATGTTTGATGATGAAGATGAGAGGGTTAGGACTGCAGCACAACAAGCAATAGAACACCTTCAACGATTAGCTAAATTAATCGATACTGACTGGTAAAATAGAGATATCAAGTTGAATCAATGAATTCTATCTTGCTAATGCATCAATCATGGCATCGATGGTTTCTGGATTTGCTTCCTTATTGCGTCCTGATTGGCATGAACGTCCCATAACGTCCGCACCTATGAATGAAAATTGTTGACGCATTGCCATGATTACATGAGCACCTCCGCCTCCACTATGGGTGCCCAATCCTACGGGTTTACCAGTGCACATGGAACGAAAACTCTGCCAATCCAAAGACATCCAAGCAATTGCATTGTTCAGTGTTGGAGGGTATGAACCATTGTACTCAGGTGCAACGACTACCCAAGCATCTGCATCTGTCATTTTCTGAATTAATTCTGAGAGATTGGGTGCTTGTTCTGGATCTTTAGAACGTGCCATTGTGAACATTGGCAAGTCCATTTCAGATAAATCGATAATTTCGGTATCATGCCCTTTTTCTTGTGCATTATTCGAAAACATTTCAGCCAATTCATAGTTGGTACCGGAGGTTGCAGTTATCATGAGAAAGCGCGCCATGTCTTGCGCAGAGGCTATCTATACTTCATACATTCTTCATTCATAGTGGCTATTTTGTATCAATCATGTTCAGCGAACGCTTATTGCGGACTTGAAGAACGCACCATTGTTAGCATGGTATCGCACGGGCATGATGTCTGTCCTCATTGCAATGTAGAACTTGAGGGAAATGAGCCCCAGTGCCCATCATGTGGAGGGGCTCTATTCGGTGTAGCACGACGTTCATCAACGGCTGAAATTGCCAAGGACAAAGCCATGGAGATAGCAGAAAAAACATCAGATGCAATTTCAACAGTTACAGATAAAGCAGGAGCGATTGGAAAGAGCGCAATCTCAACCATTGGTGATGGACTCGAGAAGGCGACAACAAAGATTGGTGAAATCAGCATCCCTACATTCCGCTCAAGTGAGGAGGAAGTCGAAACTGGAACAATTCCAATTATGGATGCACCGTCGGAATCTGTAGATGATTCACCAGTGGTAGAGAACGAAGTTGTGGTTGAGAAAACTGCAATTGATCAAACATCTATACTAATATCAGAAGGAGAAGCACTGGCTGCAGCCGGTCGTCCCAATGATGCCGCGCAAAAATTCCGTAATGCAATAGCTACTGATCCAACCAATGCAGATTGTTGGTTTAATTTAGGCGTTGTACAAGAACAGATGGGTAATGCAGATGAATCAATCAAATCATTCCATGTAGCGCTTGTGCATGATGATAATCATGGACCAGCGATGGCAAATTTAGCAGTTCTTTTGGATGCAATGGGTGATTCTGGGGCATCAGAAATGGCTCGAAAAGCATTGAATCATTTCCCAGGTCATCCAGTATTAACTGGCATAGCATCATCTACTTCGGTACAAGCACCATCTCAGAGTTTGTCTATAGAGAGTGAAAATGTATCGAGTAAAACAACTCCCGTTGCTGGATTGGTTATTGGTGCAAACACATCAGCAGCTAATGAAGTTCCAGAACCTTCAGTTGAAGAAATCAATGATAGTGAACCAGATACAACATGGGTTGATGAAGAAGAAGAATCAACAGAAGAAGTTGTTGAGATTTCTCAGACATCCGAATTATCATCTCAGCCATGGGGTGCGGAGCAGGATAATGAGATGAATCGGGCAGCTGAAATGCTACGCAAAGGTGGTAGTTTAGAGGTAATTGAATTAATTGAGGGAGATTTTATTCATAGATACTCCAATCAGGCACGTCCGCACAAAATTCTTGGTGCAGCGTATGCACTTCAGGACCGGGTAGAAGAAGCAATTGAATCGTTTACAACTGGCTTAAATCTCGATAATAACGATGCACCAGGGTGGTACAATCTAGGTAGATTACATATTCGAAATGGGCATAATGATGCAGGTTTCACATGTTTTACGGCTGCTCAAATGGTTGATTCTACACACATTTCATCAGCTAGGGCAATCGTAGAACATCTTCGAGAATCTGATGATTATTCCAAACTAGTTCCAGCATGGATTCATTTGTCTACACTAGAAGATCTCGGAGAATCGGCCTCTGAACTTGCAAAGATATTGGTTGAGATCGGAGAGGGTGAGAGCATAATGATCGAATCAAATCCTGATTTGCCTAGGACATTACCCGAAGGTCCAGAACTTGGTCGAACTGCCTCTGATTTGTTAAAGGACGAAGAATCTGCAATTAAGGTGCGTGCGTTATCTCTTGCTGGTGAACATACTGATGCAACACGAATTTGCAAAGCCATTTTGGAAAGAAATACTGATGATCCAAATTCATGGCGATTGATGGCGAAGGTATTGGAAGCTCAAGGGAATACAGAAAGAGCAACACAATGTAGAGAAAAGGCCAACAAATTAGAAAATGGAGAATCAGAATTAATTGCGGAACCAATCGAAACTCCGTCTATTGATCATCAACAAATCGAGACTGAATTGGTTGAAGACGATAATCAAGAAGAATCAGATCCGTGGGGGGATCTAATGGATGATCAGCCAGAAGAATCACATCCTCCATCAAATGATTCTCATGTTGATGATGAACCTGAACTACTATCCATCGAGGAAGAAGTAACAGAAGTAGAGGAGAGTATAATCGCTCAACCTATAACTCCAGAAACAAATGATATAATGGCTGAAACTGATGATTCTGCATCCATATCTGCGGCTGATTTATTAGCGCCTGTAGAACAATCTGAACCTGATTCACAACCAGTAGATAATCCAGAAGTTAATCTTGCTAAGGCTGCTCTTGATGCTGCCAGTAAAATGATTTCAGATACAGGGACATCTGAGTCTGCTGAATCCGGCTCAATGGCAAATTCATCTGTTGAATGGTACAACAAAGCATTGTTCCTAATGGAGGATAAAAAGTATAGTGAGGCACTTTCATGTTTTGACAAGGCATTGCGCGGAGCTAGTGAAGATGAAGATCTTGCAATTAGAGTATTGAATGGTAGAGGACATGCATTCTATTACATGGAACAATACCCTGAAGCAATCAAAGCATATTTCGAAGCAATGCGGATTAATAAAGACAAAGTTACAGGTGCAACTCTTTACAATATGGGGACTGCATATGCATTTGTTGAGTTGTACGATGATGCAATCAAATGTTTCAAACAAGCAATGCCAAGAGGACTTGAAGATGAACAGAAGAAAATGTGTAAGGAGCAAATTAAGAGATGCAATGAATTACAGAAAATTCAGAAGAGAAAACTCAGTCGTTAACGACGAGCAATTTTTACCAGTACTGATTTAGAAGTCGGGGTATTGCTTAATTCCGCTACTGAATCCAAAGGAATCAGAACATTTGCCTCAGGGAAATATGTTGCAACATTGCCACGTGGGATTGAATATGGTACGACTTTCCATCGTTCAGCATGTCGTTTAGTTCCTTGAAATTCACTGATTAAATCTATTTCTTCTGATGGGATAATCCCCTCATCTTCCATATCATCTGGATTCATTAGAACGATTCGACGACTTTTGTGAATACCACGGTATCGATCATCCATACCGTAAATTGTGGTGTTGTATTGGTCATGGGAACGAATGGTCATCATTACATATCCATTATCTTGTTCAATTGATGATAGTTCGTTTGAGTGGAACACAGCCAAACCGGATGCTGTATTCCAAGTGGGTCCATCACGAGGCCCGTTTGGTAGATAGAATCCACCTTTTTTCCGGACTCTTTCGTTATAATTTTCAAATCCAGGAATCACTCGTTGTATTGAATCTCGAATAATATCATAATTTTCTGTAAATGAAGGCCAATTGATTGGTTGGGCACCAAATATTGCATTCCCAATTGAACAGGTAATCGAAACTTCTGATTTTAATGAATTAGATGCTGGAGGTAGACTACCGGTGGATGAATGAACAACGCCCATGCTATTTTCCACGGTTACAAATTGATTTCCAGATGATTGGGCATCAATCTCAGTTCTACCAAGGCAGGGGAGAATCAGTGCACGTCTTCCAGTAACAAGATGACTTCTATTCAATTTAGTCGAAATCTGTACAGTTAAATCAATTTTCGACAATGCTTCTGCAGTAGACAAAGTATCGGACATAGCAGATAACAAATTACCTCCCATGCAAAGCAAAACATCGAATTCATCCTCTAATGCTCCTTGAATTAATCGAACAGTATCAACGCCTGAATTGCGTGGCGCAGTAATTCCAAACTCAGTGTCTATTGCTTGAAGAAAAGCTTCTGATGGATGATGGTTGATTCCTACTGTTCGATCACCTTGCACATTNCTATGTCCACGAACTGGACAAACGCCAGCGCCCTGACGGCCAAAATGGCCGCCCAATAGAAGTAGATTGACGATATCTTGAATCGTTGCNACTGANTTCTTGTGTTGNGTAATTCCCATNGCCCAACANACAATCATTCGTTTAGATTTTGAAATNATGTTGCCAATTTCAGAAATTCGATCTNTNGATATTCCTGAAATTCGTTCTATTTCATCCCATGAAACNGAATTCAAGTGATNCACGAGTTCATCGTATCCAGTGGTATGGGATTCAATGAACTCATNATTTTGTGTNCCNTTNTCGAGNATNATTTTTGCAAATCCCTTGAACANTGCTGAATCTCCATTGATTCTAACNGGAATATGATCATCNGCAATNTGAGTACCTCTGCCAATCATNCCNATTATTTCTTGAGGATGTTTGAATCGTTTCATTGCTGCTTCTTCTAGTGGATTAATNGATAAAACNGAACCACCATTACGTTTGCATGAAGCNAGTGCNGACAACATCCTAGGATGATTAGTTCCTGGATTTTGCCCAACAACTATTACCAAGTCAGAGTGGTCGAAGTCATCNAGTGTAACGGTTCCTTTTCCNATTCCGATAGATTGACTCAATGCTACTCCACTACTTTCATGACACATATTCGAACAATCNGGTAGATTGTTGGTNCCGATTTGTCTTGCTAATGTNCCCCACAAAAATGCAGCTTCATTTGAGCATCTACCTGATGTNTANANGGCCACTCTTTCNGGAGAATTTANATCAATAGAATCACGAATAATNGCAAATGCNTCTTCCCATTCNATTGGTACATAATTTTCTTTNTNNGCATCAAGAAACATTGGCNNNGTAATTCGNCCTTGNTTATCGAGCCACATATCTGATTGCATGGAAAGTGNAGAAACAGAATTTNTAGNGAAGAAATCGGGGGTNACNCGNGCATTGGTAGCTTCTGTTGCGAANGCCTTCGCTCCATTTTCACAAAATTCGAANCCACTNCTATGNTTNTCNGGGTCTGGCCACGCACATCCTGGGCAATCAAATCCATCAAATCGATTAACTGAACGCATAGTTTNCATTGTNCTACGAATTCCTGTTTCAGCAATTCCAATTTTGAATGAATTTGTTACNGCTTTCAAACCTGCAACCTTNGATGGNGGTTTTTTGATGCGNAGTTTTTCCTCCTCTATTGGAGTAATAGCACGCACNGGTGACCTAGCCATGATGCNGACTAGNGCATGNTTACTTGACGGCATCGGCGATATTGATGCGATGCCCACCNGTCATNCAGGTAAACCTCTGATCCCGAGCAAACACAATTAAAGTCAAATTATGGAATGCNGCTAAATCGATAGCAGCAGTCGTTGCNGAACCAACTGAAATNAAAATTCCGACATTCGAACGAACGGNTTTTTCTACCATTTCATATGATATTCGCCCAGATAGTGTGANGATGTATTCAGATAATGGCCAGTCATTTTTCATCCTATGCAATCCAATCAATTTGTCCAATGCATTGTGTCTNCCAACATCTTCCATNATTGAANTCATGANNCCNTNCTTGTTCCATGAAGCAGCAGCATGCGTCCCCCCTGTTAACTCAAANAAATTNTGATTTTCTCCAATATTGGAAATNATTTTNAGGATTATTTCCGANTCTATNGTATAATCAGGCATNGAATCACAATCAGATAATGGTTCAATTTTNACTTCTTCACGCCCACATAANCCGCANGCTGANGTACTGTCTATGATTCGATTAGANTTAGTAGAATTGATTGAAACGTGNGCNCAATTNGCTTCNATATCAATNTCNGGAATNTTTTCGTNAATCAATAAATCACCNGANGAGATTAACATTCCAATAATTAGTTCCAAATCATTNCCTGGGGTGCGCATCAAGCTNCCATATAGTGCTCGATCTGGACGATTTGANGAAGTGTTCAATGGCTCTTCTACTGCAATTTTATCNATAATTGGAGAATGNGNCAATGANTCATGCCTGATTGCNGGGCGTTCATTGGCTCGTTCCATNCTGACTGGAAATGGTAACAAGTCATCAAAGCATCCTAGAATAGTTGCTAGATTCATATACNTCCGACTCTAGNGANAATCATGGGNTTGATTGATGGNGAATCATTTTCGTTGCCGATGGCNGTGGAAGTTGANGTTATTCAAGCAAATATTGACGTCACNGAANAAGCGGTAAATGCAATGAAGGAAGCAATGGGTGATGANGCTTCCACNCANGTTTTACTAATTTCAGTTGAAGCAGGTGGATGCTCTGGACATATGTATGATATGCANATAATTCCTAGGCCTGANGATGANNAATCATTNCAAGCGTTNGACATTAGTGGGATGACNGTAATGGTTCACGATAANGATAGTACTACACTTGATGGGATTAGAATAAATTACAAGGACACTTTGTTNGGNGGNGGATTCCAAATTGAGAATCCAAATGCNGACAAGTCTTGTGGATGCGGACAATCNTTCGGTTGAGAATATGACTTNCCACCATGTCCGAANNGCGGACATTACTGTATTAATTGGCAAGGATTCGTTGGATTTACTACATTCAGTAACGACNCAGNATGNAAGTGATTTAGACGANAATTCATGTGTTTNTGGTTCAATATTGCAGTCAAATGGTAGAATGATTGATCGAATTTTNATNATGAATCTAGGTGATCAAATTGCATTGATTCATCTTGANGGTTGCGCAGAAAANAGTCGTACGTTGCTTAGNAAGTCAGTTTCNTGGAAACAAGAAGTAAGAATCATTCCGTTGGATGAAGGATTNTCATCNATCTGGGTNTANGNTGTTCCNGANNNNGANAATTTGTGGNCAATTGATGNAGTTGGNCAGATCTATTCCTCACAGATCTCAAATTTGAATAGACAAATCNTTGTACANCTTGGNCCTGATTCTGANATTAATACANTNGAATCNGAATTAATTGNTAATGNTTCAAAATTGCACACTNTTGAATCNCTTAGATTGGATNCTATANTAAACGGAANNANTNGTGGNAAAATTATNCGTGAATTTNAACCAATACCGTTGGAGGTNGGATTGGAGAGCGATATTTCNTTCACAAAAGGTTGCTACATTGGTCAAGAAATNATTGCACGNATGGATGCTAGAGAAGCATTGGCACGGACACTTGTTACAATTTCATCAGATTCATTACTAGATGTTGGTAANCACAAAATTGTTGGTGGAGGAAAATTGGTTGTTTTTGATTCANTTGCTGATTCAGTGCAATATGCTAGTTTAGGATTGATTCATCCAGACTTTGCAGAATCAGGNAATGNGTTNAATTTAGANGANATAAACTGNACAGTTGTTGCTAAATGGTAATTCACATTCATACGGAATACATTAGAATGANNCGTTAGAGGGGAAAATATGGCACGACCAATGAAGAAGTCTGCAGTNATGCTCGCGATTCTAATGGTTATGCTNACATTTTCTAATTCTGCGGGNGCTACAATTGTTCCNGACGNCAATGANANGTATATCGATTCTGNANTGATTAAAGCAATNGAAGAAGACCCGTCATCTACTTATCCAGTCATTATACAATTTTCAACAGAGATCGAATCNATTCATAGAGNGTTNATGATTAAGCATGGAATATCATTTTCNGATGAATCCGAATTATTGAATGGAGGATTAGCTGAACTTGATTCAAGNATGNTTTCGTANCTAAGTAANCATCCAGATATACGATTTTTAGAACTTGATCGANTACTAGAGACATTCTANCTGGATGAACCCATTCGAACACCCGATCATATCATGATGCATGAAACTACACATGTTACCAACGCGACCACTGCATGGAGTAGAGCTATAATTCAGAGAGACGGTTCAGTCAAATTGACTGATACAGGTGCATTTGCAGAATGGGACGGAGATGGTACTACTGCAGTAGACCTTGATACAGGTGTAGATTCAGAACATCCAGATTTCGATTATGCTGGTGCATGGAATGGTGAGAAAGTGATATATTCAGCTAAACTTGATCCTAATGGTTGGACTGAGACCAAGAACTCAGACACTTCATCTGGTCATGGAACTCACGTAGGTGGAACAATTGCGGGTAATGGTGATGCTTCTGGCGGACGGCGGCTTGGTACTGCAAAGGGGGCTCAATTAGTTGCATTAGGTGCAGGAGATTTAGTGTCAATATATGGTGGAGTACAAGGCTTAGAGTGGGTGTATGAACATAGCCGTCCAGGAAATAATCCTAACAATATCCGTGTTGTTTCTAATTCATGGGGTACAGACGGAGATTATGCTCCACAGAATGCAATTACTACTCTTACAGATTCACTAACTTACGATAATGGTGTAGCAGTCATTTTTGCAGCTAGTAATAGCGGTGGTTCTGGTGCTGAAGGAGATGACGATCTTCGAACAAATATTTACGCAAATACTCCTAGTGCAATTTCTATTGCGGCTCTAACCCATGATGGTACAGCAGTAACATCGTTTAGCAGTAGAGGGTGGATGAGTCAACAACATACGTGGCCAGATTTAGGTGCACCTGGTAGAGATATTTGGGCAACAGCGCCTAGACGTACTGCAATCGATGCATCTACTCGAACTCAAGGAGATGTATACTATATGGCGATTAGTGGGACTAGTATGGCGACTCCACATATCGGTGGTATTGCTACCATGCTAATTGACGCAGCTCCATCATTGGGAGTAGCTGATTATCATCGAGACGATCATGATGAAGAAACAAGCATGGTGACTGGAGGAACAGCACAGGGTCTACAGATGTCTGATTGGTTAACAGCCAATGAAACGCGTGTGCACGAAGTAGAGTTAATCATGGAATTAACTGCTCAATATCTTCCCAATTCGTGCGAATCTGGAAATGATGAAGATGATTGTAGTGATATTCCAACCAATGGATCATGCTATCTTTCTGCTGCTCAATTATGTCATGATTGGAGAGTAGGCCATGGATTAGTTCACGTTGATCGTGCATTGGCGTTGGCTAGAACATTGGAATTGATGCGTGATACAGATGGCGATGGATTCGTGGATGATACACGTCCAACTGTTTGGGATGCTTATGAGCAATACAATGGAATCAGGAAGACAATTGAAATTCCACTATCAACAGATCGTCTGATACATTCGTGGAAGGGAGAATGGAGTCATTTCAACAATGGTCCAAGTGGGACATTTGGGACATATTCTACTGATGATCGTCATTATACATACATTCCAAATGGAACCACTAGGATGGATGTAGTATTCGAAGTGGTGCAAAGAACATTGGAACACGGAGATATTGGTCAACATAGTCTTACAATTGATATTGGCGAAGATGGAGAAAATGATGCAGGAACTGGTAATCGAAATGGGGATGTAGTAACATATTCATTGGATATTGACGAATCACAATGGAATCAATTCGCAGAATTTGATGTTGTTGGGAATGGTATTACGCTGATGCCAATTACATCTATTGATGATGAATTTTATGAGCCATTATTTGCATATACTGTATCAGCATCATTAACAATAGACATTTCTGAACCAATTGTGGTTGAGGTGGTTCAACGACCAGATGGTTATACTGATCTTGACCCAAATACGCCATCTGAAATGTATGATAGTGCAAATAATGGTAATTTGAGAATGATCAGGGATGTATATGATGAATCAGAGATATCTCTGTATGAAGAGACTATTTTGTCAGAAGTAGAATCGTCAATATTGTTGTACTTATTCATTGCATTGCTTGTTCTTTTCACTTCGGGAGCGACGGCATTATTCGTTACACGATATGCGAATTTGAAGAATGATGAAGATGAATTAGATTATGTTGATAGTGTGGATTTAGAAACGGAAGGAGCCATATTGGAAGCAGATTTAGTTTCAGTCGGAGCACTTAGTGCTGGAGACGATTAGATTTCAGGGATATCTGGCCTGTTGATGACCGACATAGCTGAAGGCGCTGATGCTATTTCTTCAAAGCTCAAATCATCTTCGATTGTTTCATCCATTTCGCCCAATCTCCCTAAGCTAATCAGGGACATCTCTCCACCCTTTCGAACATATGCATATAATTCTGGATCAATATCGTCAATCACAGCCTTAACGAATTCTGAACCAACAAAGTCCCCTCGCCTTCTGTTGTAAGCAAATTCAATCACGAGTCCGACAATTGCAGCGCTATACAATACTGTAATTACCGAAAGTGAGAACTGAACTGGAGAATCGAATGGTGTGAATTGAGGGGTTCTTACCACCATTATCATTTGTCTAATTACTAAGGCTATTAGTCCAACACCTACAATGGGTTGAATTCGTTCTTTAACATATGATTCTAGAGTAATCATTCTCCGTTCTGCCGTTGCTGCGAAGACCAAAGGTCCACTAACGGCAGCACTGAGTACTGATGTAAATGATGCAAGAATTACGTAAATTAAGATCGTTGTAATGATAGTCCATTGAAATTCCAGTGGCAGATATAGTGCTACGAGATATGCAAACAGTCCAAGAAGTACCGGGGTAGGTAGTCTATGTACTGATACCAATACAGGGTCTAATCTTTTGCTGCCTTCTCCTGGAGGTCGAACACCAATTACTTGCCAATCAGTGAGTCGTTTAACGATCGTTAGTATAGACAACAGAGCTCTGAACCTAATGAGTATCATTTCAAACAGAGTAATTACTGGATAAATGAGCAATCCAACTGGGAAGGCGATGAATGTAATTGCAGGTGATAAAATGGCTGCTGGTACGAACATAAAGTGGACAATGTTGAGTGGATAAAGCATTGCTGTTTCAATCCGTGTTTGCCTGTCCTTGTCGATTTGATTGATTCGAGCTTCTTCGTCGAGAGCCGCTCTATATTTTCGTAGGGTTGAACCTGAGTTAAGAACACGCCTTACTGCCTCTCGATATCTAGCATGTGATGCTTTATTTCCTAACCATGATTTGAACAGTCCACTAACTGGCACTGCAGCGATTAATGGTAGAGCTAGAATTCCAACCGCCCAAAGTAAGGCCGAAGCATCCATGGTCATAGGTGACTACACTGGATTATCAGTATGGCGGATAGCAATGATGCATGAAATGCTGATTGGGCCAAAATTATGAGAGTCTGTAGAGGCATTAGGATCTGGATTATCTCCTTCAACTATGCATTCATCATTATTTATCGAAATCACTCGTTTTACCAAGATGCTATTTGAAAAATTTGGNCGAGGGAAAACGATAATNTCTCCAACGTTTACAATCTGTCCAATATATGTTTGACATTCAATTATATCTCCATCNCGAAACGTAGGCCACATACTGTCGCCATTGATTCTAATGGGAATTGTAGGCATATACTCAACTAGCACGAACCCAAGGGACATCTCTGCCCTTTACGTTCCAGAANATGTTGTGAATTTCTTCAATTGCGTCCATCAGTTCCTGAGCATGNACGGCTGAAACTTCAACCTTGCATGCACTGCATAATTTAGCAGCATTCCAGAATGTGTTGTGTAAATCTGGCAATGCTTCAAGATGTTGAGGCTTGAAAAAATCAGTCCATAGNACCAATAATTCATNTTTACATTTCTGTGCTTCTTCTTCCTTGATNGCNGCATANCTACTCATNGTGTTGATNNATGCTGCAGAACTNCAATCTCCNCCATGGTTTTCTGCAAGTGTGAGCATTTTGTTCGTCATGGATTGCACGGCCTCGCCAGCAATTCTAGCGCTAGCNGGGTCGTATACTCCACAAGGTCCGTCACANTGTGCACTTGCNTCAATCATGTTCTCAAATTTATCATCCATGNATTGCGNATTNCACACATGTTCATGAATTCTTTGAATATATTCTCACATTGAATTTCANGATGAGTATGTTGATGGAGTGAGTTGTTAACGCAATANCATGGCTNGAATNGCAGTGACTGATGGAATGGCGAANGATGCTGTTTTGATGTTACAGGACGCAGGNCATNAAGTAGAGATGATTCATGNCACCATTAAGAACGGAAATTCTTCTGANGATCAGGGTNAATCACTTGATGGATTTGATGCNGTTGTAATTCGATCNGCAACNAAAATGACTGCTGGTGCAATTNCTGCTGCTCCTTCACTNCGCNTAATTGGAAGAGCNGGAGTAGGTGTAGACAATATTGACNTAGATGCGGCAACAGATGCTGGNATATTGGTNTGTAATACNCCTNGTTCNTCNACACAATCTGTGGTGGAATTAACAATAGGNCATCTTCTNGCNTCTATCCGATATATCCCTCGNGCAGATCGTGATTTACGAANTGGNNAATGGACNAANGGTTCACTCAAAGGCACTGAACTTTCNGGCAAGCGTATAGGATTCATTGGNTTTGGTAGGATTGCTCAAGGTGTTGGNAGAGTAGCCAANGCATTGGGGATGGAGTTGCATGCATATGACCCGTACTTACCAGTTGAAATTGCAGATGAACAAGAGTGNANNATGCATGANGATGTCGAAGATGTATTNCGAACATGTACACATATTGCAGTTCATTGTAATCTAACTGATGAAACACATCATTTGGTAAACTNGCANACTTTGTCATTAATGCCNANAGTAGGTGCAGACGGAATTGANTGTGGGACGCACCTAGTTTCATGTGCACGTGGNGGGATAGTCAACGAAGATGATGTTCTGAANGCTCTTGANGATGGAACATTNANTTCCTGTGCTCTCGATGTTTTTGAANGTGAACCANAAACNACCCATCNTCTATTACAACATCAAAATTTTCANGGAACNCCACATATTGGTGCNGCNACCTATGAGGCNCAAGCTAGGATTGGTTTGGAAATGGCAAATTTACTCATAGGTTTCTTTGATGGGNNATTGCCTAAATCNGTAGTTAACAAGGCAGTTCTAAACTGATTACTCAATGTTATGCATTGACGAGAGNACNTCCGAGAATTTAGANATTNTTTCAGGNATTTCGATACCTGTAATTGGNGCNGCTAAACTTGTNCCTGCATCNGCNTTAGCTTTCCATACCATNGCGTTGAATGAAATTATTNCNTCTGTTGTATCANNATCTCCCTCAAATGNAATTTCNATAGGCTCTGGATGGGATCGAATATCNACTGATGANNTNCCGTAAATTGTACTNGAAATATGGTGNGTAAACANTGGACATACAGGTGAAAATANAGTCATCAAATCTCTAACTATTCTGTGTATTGTCCATGCTGCAGCGTCATCATCATCGTACAATCTTCTCTTCACCATTTCTAGNTAGTGGCTTGCAAGAATACCTGTACCAAATGTCTTTATTGCCTGAGTAGCATTGTATATGTCTATTGCTTGCCATGATATCTTTACTTTTTCAAGTAATTTTCCGAACTCATTTAGAATCCATAAGTCTTCGATTTTTAGGTTGTCTGGCGTAGCTTCTAAATTGGCAGGAACTTCAAATTGCGAGGCAAATCTAGCTACATTGAATAGTTTGGATAAAACACCAAAATATCGTGACTCAATTTCTTCAGGATTAATATGGAAATCATCACCAACTTGAGCATCACATGCTTTCCAGAGTCTGAAACATTCAGAACCAATTTTCTTTGCAGTAAGGTGCACTTGTTTTCCTTCAGGTCCCTTCACTTTCCATGAGCCAGTTCTCCCCCCCGCTCCACATTCTAGAACTGAATCCGCATCAATTCCATTCCCGAGTGATTTAGACATTTTACGGCCCCACGGGTCCATACCCAATCCATCAATCCAAACATGCTTGAATCCTGGTTTATCTAGTAATAATGCAGATTTTAGGAGTGTATAATACAACCATGTACGTACAATTTCTTTTCCTTGTGGCCTTAATCCAGTAGGGAACGCGCGTTCGAATACTTCTGGTTCATTCAAATATCCAGAAACAAATAGATTTGAGTTTGAGGAATCCATCCATGTATCGAACACTTTTTCCTCGCCTGTAATTTCCCCCAATGAATCTTTCATTTCATCGTACGAACCTAGTATTTCTCGTGAATTACGATCAATTACAACACTACCAGTAGGGGGCCCTTCATCCCATGGCCTCACATATTTTCCAGTTGGAGGGACAATGATTCGAGTACCCGATGAATCGTACCAAATAGGAATTTCAGTGTGATACCACCGACGCCTAGAAATTGGCCAATCGATAGTGATATTCTGCATCCAATCATTTAGAAATTGTTTATTTCTTGGTGGATGAAATGAAATTTCGTCTGATAACTCCATTACTCGATCAAGTACATGGGTTTGTCTAACATACCATTCTTTTAACAAGATAATTTCAATTGGGTTTTTACCACGTTCAGATACAGGAACTTCTTGCATTTTATTTTCAATTGAACTAATGAGTTTTCGAGATTCAAGATCAGAAATTGTATGCTCACGAGCATCATTGACTTTCATTCCAGCAATAGGTCCAGCAATATTGGTCATACACCCCTCCAAATCTATGGCTTGAAATGGAGTCAATCCCATTTCACGGAATATAGAAACATCATTTTGATCACCAAAAGAACAAACCATCAAAACACCAGAGCCAAATTCACTTTTTACAGAAGGATGAGTCGCTATATGAACGAAGTTTTCACGTCCTTCTACGTCAACTGGCAAGTAGATTTTTTTGCCAACAAGATGTGTATAACGATCATCATCTGGATGAACAACAACGATTCCACAAGCACATATTAATTCAGGCCTTGTTGTTGAAATAATCACCTTCTCATCATCTTCTGTTGACCAAATCACATCAACTAATTTTGTTTCACGAGTCAATCGTTCTACTTCTGCATCAGCAATTGTTGTTCCTTCTACAGGGTCGTACAAATTTGGACGAAGATCTTCAACAATGTGCCCTTTCTTGAATAATTCAATGAAAATAGCTTGAGTAACAGCACGATAATTTGGGGCATCTGTTAGGTATTCACGTTCAAAATCACAGGATAATCCAACTCTTTTGGCAGTATTTCTCATGGCCTGTGTATATTCTTCGATGGTTTCTTCACATAAATCAAGAAACTCCTGTCGACCATATGTCTTCATTTTGCGTCCAGTATTTTTTTCAACAGTAAATTCAATGTTGATTCCATTTCGGTCCACACCCCATGGAAAGTATACTTCATTACCCAGTAAGCGTTGACTTCGAGCAATAACATCAATCATTGAATATTGTGCAACTGCTCCAATATGCCATGTTCCACTTGGGTANGGNGGNGGTGTATCAATTACGAANATTTCCTTTCCTGATGNTGGATCAAATGTNTATCGATTGCTATTTTCTGAGTAATGATTCTCNTGAATTCTTTTNTCAAGGTCAATGGTCCAGCGCTTTTCTTCGATTTGGGGCCGCCCCATGTCCTCACCGAACTGTCNTGAAAGGTTCTACTCTTGACGATTGCGAAATAATCGCTTGTCTAGGCTCATCTACGGCGCAGTGTTCAAACCCCCCTTACANCTGATAAGGCCGGTGGAGTAAGATGGCTGGGCTTGATTCNTCATCGAAAGGTGGCGANNATACCGATGAAAATGNCTCTCAATCNAATATTTCCANCATTAAAAANAGATTCGAGAATTTCGATCGTGTGGCNACCATTGATGCCGTAATAGCNGCNCCTGNTAAATTTAAGCGAGAACTTAGTGCTCTTTCTCCGTCTGGAATATTGACTCGTTTTCCTCTGATTACTGTTTTGGGATGTTTNTTAATCACAATTTTCTTCGGTCTTTCGTCCGGAATTAATGATTGTAGAGATGGATGGTCAAGTACAGAGGACGATGTAGAAGGCAATCAATGGTATGGAGCAGNATGTTTTACTGAATCATCATTGAATGTAAATGGCGATTTAGAAGTATACCTTCCTACTGAAAGCCAGATNACTACAGATTTAGCGGAAATACAAGAAAATTGGACAACAAANGTCATGGTAATTTATGTCGAATCTGATGCNAATAATGTTACNGATTATGANATNCTAAAGCAAATGGATGAGGTAGAAAGACGATTGAATATTCATCCAAATGATAATGGTAGTGAAGATAACGTCAAAGCACTTTTATCAATTTCCACAGTAGTGAAGGAAGTAAATAGTAGTGCAGTAAGAGTTTCAAAGGCATTTTTTAGTGGATTAGCAACAGCNACAGGAAATGAGGAATTAAGTGANGATTTTAACGAATCAATTGATGATAATCAGGATATTCTNGGGAATTATGCTATACCTGAGAATCAAAATACAATTGATCGAATAATCGGTGAATTACCTGAGAACGCTCAATCAAAANTAGTTAGAGGNGTGGATGTCGATGCTAATGAAGATGGAGANTATAGATCCTGAAAATGAAACTGCTAAATTTTGGAATAGAGCTGTAATTATTGTTTTTATTACTCAAAATTTGGATAAGGATGGGGATGGAATTGATGATTACCCAATCGGACAATTGATTGCAAATACGCAGAATGATATNGANCGTCTTGGNGAGAATAATAGTTGGGATGAATTNANCNTNANNATGACNNTAACAGGNCCNGTTCCNATTACNAATGCAGTTACNGAATATTCNTTCAAATTATTNTGGCAAATATTCCCATTAGGAATTGTTGCTGTNGCATTCGTACTATTTTTGTTCCATTGNGATNTATTACAAACAGGTCGAATGAGNCCAATNCAAGGNATNAANGTNGTAATNATCTCAGGATTGCCAACATTATGTTCAGTATTGATTACTCTTGGATTGATTGGTTGGAGTGGTAAAGAGGTTACAATGACTGTGATNATTGTTGGACCAATTGTACTTGCATTGGGAGTATCATATGGTTTGCATATAACGAATAGATATGCCGAATCAGATGGAACACCTCAAGAGAAAATGTCTGAAGCATTACAATCAACAGGAAGAGCCGTTTTCTTATCTGCTGTTACTACAATCATTGGATTCATTTCACTTACATTTACGCCAATGGCGCCAATACAAACGGTTGGTTGGGGCCTAGCCCTAGGNATCGTCGTGGTTTATATCATGACTATGTTGATGGTCCCCAATCTTACTATGCTATTGGATTTGAAAAAGCCCAGTCATCCACCTTTGGGAGTGTTCAAAACAGCAGTTAATGGGCCNGTGAATTATTCCAGTATCGCNCTNACACTGTTTCTAACATTAATGCTCGTTTCAGCNATGTATAGCCGNACAAATGTCGAGGAAAACATCGAGTTACTAGAAATGGCTCCTGATGACCCCAATGATCAGGATAATCCCGATTATGATGCAGTANGNAAAATGAAACAATATTCAGATGAGTTTGATGCTGGTCAAGCAGGATTTATTTTGGTAGAAGGGGATATAGGAGCAACACCTAGTTTTACGACTGATTCGNCAGAAGATCCCTTTGAGAATTTACAGGGTATTGATCAATTGGAAGCTGATGTTAACTTAGTTAACCAAACGACTGGAGTAAGTGTTGTGTTTCTTATGAAATCTATATCCGTTTCAGTNAATGTTAGTGGGTATCCTATNCTAGATGAAATTCCTGATGCNACTCCAGAACCAATTAAGGATGTTGCAGAATTNATATTTGGACGTGAGGCTGCGGAAGATGCAACATTTTGGGAAGCGCTTCAANTACTTGACTCNCAGGANGNTAATGGGGGTAGACAATCTCAGAATTTCTTACTTTACGTATTTTACAATTCATTGACTATTGAAACACGGGAGTTATTTATTTCATCAAATTATGAAAAATCACTCGTTTACATNGATATGCCATTTATGGATGTACAATCTACNCAGCAGGCAGTNGATGAAGTAAACCGATTTTCTGCNCAAGATCGNAAGGGCGACATAACCGCATATGATTTGAGNGGNGTAGCAGCGGTTACCATAGCAGTGAATGCTGAGATTGTAAATTCACAATGGACCTCATTAGGATTCGCACTATTATTCACATTACTTACTCTTGGATTTGTATTTAGAGATGGATATTATGCGTTCCTAACAACATTGCCAGTGGTATTTACTGTAGCAATGCAATGGATGGTCATGGATCTAATGGATGTTGAATTATCATTGGTAACAGTAATGATTGGGTCAATATTAGTAGGTGTAGGAGTTGATTTCTCTATACATATTGGAAATAGGGTTCGAGAATTAGGTGGTGATTTGGATGCTATTCGAATTGCTACTTCATCTACAGGAATGTCATTGGTAGAAGCAGCAACGTGTACCATTGCAGGTTTAGCATGTGCATTGTTTATTCCAATTCCAGCAATTCAGCCATTTATTTTTACAATTATGATTTTGTTAATTGTTGCAGCGATTAGTGCATTGTTGCTCCTTCCTGCAATATATGCAATGCTGGTAAAGGTAGGATGGGGATTAACTGGTGGGTCGACTGCTATGAGTAGAAAGATTGGATTAAACATTGGACAAATGAATAATGATGGTACTATAGATGCAGAATTACCTGGGAATGAAGCATGGTAGCATAATGCAACATTTCAAACTCTTAAACCCCCGCCATTAGATATGGTCGCGTACTGGTTAATGAAGTCGGAACTCGATGTATATCCATGGAGTCAATTGATTGAGGATGAATGGACTCATTGGGATGGAGTTAGGAATTATCAGGCAAGAAATATGATGCGGGATGAACTGAAATGTGGCGACTATGTTCTATTTTATCATTCCAATTGTAAGCCTCCACATATTGCAGGTGTTGCTATTGTAAGCAGGGAAGGATATCCAGATTTTACATCATGGGATTCTCAATCAAAGTATTTTGATGCAAAATCAACAACAGAAAATCCTAGATGGTTTATGGTAGACATAGAACCAGTACTTAGCTTGTCGGAAATTGTTACACTACCCCAATTGAGAGAGCAGCCGGAATTAGAAGGCATGCCATTATTACAACGCGGGCAACGATTGTCTGTTCAACGAGTAGATGAATCTCATATGGGATGCATATTAGAAATGGCAGGACATACATTGGAGGATCTGAATTGATTCCTGCATCGCCTAGAGCCAAATCGATTGAATATGCAATTCGCGATGTCGTAGTGCCAGCAATGGAATTGGAGTCTCAGGGCCATAAAATTTTGAAATTAAATATTGGGGATCCAATAGCATATCCTGGATTGTCTACGCCCAAACATATGGTTGATGCATATGTCGAATCATTGCAAAGTGGGCAAAATGGGTATTCAGGATCGTATGGTATTCCGGAATTACGTGAAGCCATTGCAAATGATGAAACATCAAAGGGATGGAATTGTCAATCTTCTCAAGTTTATGTTACCCATGGAGTTACAGAAGCATTGCAAATTATATTCTCAGCTGTTCTTACTGAAGGAGATAAAATATTGGCGCCAGGACCTCATTATCCTCCCTATATGGCCTATCCACAAATGTCTGGAGCTACGACAGAGGAATACGTTCTCAATCCTAATAATGGTTGGAAAGTTGATATTGACGATATACGTTCAAGAATGGATGATAATGTTAGAATGTTGGTACTAATAAATCCAAATAATCCTACGGGAAACGTACTCACACCAGATGAGATTGATGAGATATTGGAGATAGTAAAAGAATATCCAAATTGCATGGTAATTGCTGATGAAATATACGATGGTTTAGATTATACTGGCCATCATGTTTCTATTGCTTCACGTTCGATGAATGTACCAGTTATTGCCTTGAATGGTGTTTCAAAAGTTTACTATGCACCAGGGTGGAGAATAGGATATATGGCATTTCATGATCCATTGGGTAATTTGTCCGAAGTGACTGATTCGGTGGAGAGACTATTGAGATCACGTCTTTGTGCGTCTACCCCTGCGCAGATGGGCTATCTAGCCGGATTAACCCATGATAGGCAATGGATGAATGAACATCGAAATATTGTTTTAGAACGACGCGAAATTGCGTTGAATAGAATAAATGGAATCGAAGGTTTGCACGTCGAACCTACAGGAGGGGCATTCTACATGTTTGTTCGAATTACTCATCCGAAGTGGAAGAATGATGACAAGGGATTCGTATTATCGTTACTACAAGAAGAAAAAGTTCTACTTGTTCATGGTTCGGGATTTAGTGTAGAACGGGGTTCAGGGCATGTAAGATTAGTACATCTTGCAGATCCAGATACGCTAAATGAGGCATTTGATAGAATTGAAAGATTTCTCCATAATTCATAAACAACGATGAGAAGCGATTTATTGTTGATTCGTTAGCCCAGCATATGATGAAGCCGGTTCGATTGGTGTCAATTCTATTCGGCTTGTCATTTTTTTCTGCCATAGTTAGTGCAGATAGTGTAGAAATTTTAAGCACAGGTGAACTAAATATCGACTTACTGCTGCCAATAGTTGTTGGAATAATTACGAGTTTATTGTTATGGAGATTTTTGTTGCCTAGTTCTCTATCCAATCTTCAAGTAGCGTTTGAAATTGATGAAGGATTCTATGAAGTTCATAGATTAACTAAAACTCGTACTGATGCTCTAAAAATGATCCGTCCAAGGCCAGTACTAATTGGAGTATTATTGTACCTGATGGCGATGGCAGGAATTCTGATTATTGTAACAGACGTACTTGATGATTCATTATTTTGGAATCGAGGTCCTACTTACTATCAACCAGTATTGTTGATGACTTCGCTTCTACTTGCATTGCCAATTGTTCTTTCACCATTCATTTCACTTTATGCTCAGATATCAAGAAAAAGTGCGGCGGATTCTATTGTTACTACACGAGAATGGGTTCTAAATGTTGTAAGTGTAATTATTGTAATTGCAGTAATAATTGCACCTGTGGCTTATCTCGGATACTCAGATTATAATTCCGTACAGGACGACATTGATGAATTAATGATTAGTGAATGGAAAGGAGATAATGAATTCGATTATGATATTGCATACGCATCATACGTTTGTATTGATACTCGAGGGATACATGCTCCACTCCCATTGATTGATGTTCTAGACCAAGAAGCATGTGAATTACAATCTCAATTGATTACAGATCCAGTGACACAAGAGATCGAAGATTATCGATTTGGTAAATGGGTGACTAACGAAATACGCGGTGATACTGATCGGATGTTAGTGTTGATTGAATGGGCATCAGTTGGATTGTTAGTATTCATGGCCCCAACTATTGTAGCATATGGTAGAATAATGGGTGCATCATGGAATATGCTTGTACGAAATAAGTATCGAACCATTCGTGGCCATACTACCCCTATTGATCCTGATTCACCATCAATAATTAAGAGAATTAATTCTGGTATATTGGTTATTTTCCTAGGTACGATGCCTTTGGCTGCACTAAATGGAATTAGTACTCTTGCATGGACACGTCTTGAAGAACCAGATAATCTTCGTTTTATCTTGGATCTTGGTGGGATAATAGGCAATACCTTGTTGATGTTTGTAGAAGGAAATGAATTTCTTAGCAGATTGGTTGATTTGAAAGGATTAGCATTGGTATTAGCAGCATATCTGATGCTCAATGTATCAGTTGTTGGTTTAGCACTAATTTTTGAGATGATTAGAAACCTGTTCCTTGGTGGGCAAGTAATAGGTGGAATAGGTGGCGTTGTACTTGGTCAACCTAGAGAAATTCGTGCTGAATCAATTGTTCAATCTAGAATTATTGCATTTGGGTTAGCTGGATTTGCAGGATACTCTGTATTGTTGTTGATCATGCAGGTATACAAGGAATGGGCTGAATTAATGCCATATGCAAATTCTTCAGAATTACTCACTGCATCACAAGTCGAGTTAATGCTACTTCAGGAAACATGGAATTTTATTGCATTTGGACAGGGTGTTTTCATTCTGATATGGCTATTATCTGTGGGTAGATGGAAAACTGTTGGAACTACTAAATTTGATTTGGCTCCCGATGAAAGAAGGAGCGGTGCTGCAAGAACAACTAGTGGAAATTGGATAAGAGATTATGTAATGAGGGCAGCAATTGATGATGATATAGCAACTCTCAGAAGATTTCAAAATGACAACATAGCAGCTGATGAAAGTTTACTTCGATTGGAACGTACTCGAGCTAGGATGTTTGAATATGCAATGAGAGGTTTGTGGCCAAATGCAATTGAAACAGCAAAAACCGTACTCGCACAACAAGGAGGAGAAGATGATGAAGCAAGAATGATTATTGCTGTTGGGCATATTGCATCAAGGAGATTAGATGCTGCTAAAGTCACACTTAAGGGTCTCATTATGGATGATAATGATGAGGAACCTGAACTCGTTGAATTTGTATCCGAATGGTTAGATCCATGGGCAGACAGAGTTACTGATGATGATTTGTATGATTGGGAGAATGAAGCTACTATTGACCATATCAAGGAATTACAGTCGAAATTAGAATCATGGGATCCTATTAGCGAAATTGGACATGTTCATCGAAATAGACTAGCCCATATTGCATTAATCTCGTCAGTAGCTCAATTACGTGCACAAAGAAGGTCAGATGAAGCATTACAATTGGCAGTTGGTTTGGTTAGAAGGTATCCAAATAGCGTAAGAGCGAGAATTGCATCAGCATTGTGTTGTCTTGATTTGGGTGAGTGGCATGATGCATTGGAGATTTTTAGGGATTTACAACAAGTTTCTCCAGAAGATCCTAGGGTTATGGCATTGTCCTCAATTCTTGGATTGAAGGCTGATGTTAATGAGTTTGAAGTTGCATTAGCAGTCGGTTCTGTTGCAGAAAAGAAACCCTGGCTAGATCAAGCTCCATCGAATCCATACGTGGGATTGGCTGTAAAGGGTGGATTAGATGAGGCACTAAATGCAAACGCATTGGCAGTAGCTCATGAAGCAGTTGAACGGATGGTTCCACCTCACATTAGTATTTCATTTGCTCAAATGGCAATTCGTTGGTTTATACTTCCGCTGTTATGGTTAAGTGTCGGTGCAGTGATTTTACTTGAGACAGGAAATAGTGAATATGCTGCAGCATTATCTCTAATTTTACTCATTTCACACGCATCAGTAGTTCGATTTAGAAATCAAGCAGGTCGAGAGGTGAAGCATCGAAATCAATCATTGATGGTGATGATGGCCAATCGATTTAGGAAGAATCAGGTGGTAGGTGATCCAAGCCGTGCGCCCATTGGAAATCATTTGCTAATGAGTGGAATTTTAGTAGAAGTCGGTGGAATCATTTTTGACGTTGGAATGCCATTATGGCTTATTGAGCGAAATCGACCAATGAGGGAACGGGCGTGGAAATCATTCATGTTAGACCGAATGAAATCATTACGTGATAGTGATTTACCACGAACACAACCATTGCCTAACAGATGGTGGTTGCGTAGGCCAAAACCCTACGATTCAGATGTGCCGGCAATGGAACGTTTAGTGGGCCCTGTTCACTATCGCCCAATGCATCGTACAGAAACTCCAACTCAGAAACCAAATGTGAAGGGACCTCCGAGTATGAGTCGTAAATCATCTCCTAAAGATCTGAATGTTAAATTCCGCAGAGGCTCAGTTACGGAACGATAACATGCCGATTATAGATAATT
The DNA here is from genome assembly GCA_002718215.1 of Methanobacteriota archaeon. Classification (GTDB taxonomy): domain Archaea; phylum Thermoplasmatota; class Poseidoniia; order Poseidoniales; family Thalassarchaeaceae; genus MGIIb-N2. Next base: position 5,152 of record PBDV01000004.1, on the reverse strand, counting down.
CTGATGAACACTATCTCCAGAAACATCCTTTGCATGATTCATTATTTTTATCAACATCAAATGAATTAAATCATGTTGATTTAGGGCCTATTTTCATATGTAAAAAAGAATGGTTAATTCAGATTATTGATAATTTGGAATCTTATCATAATGCGACATTGGGTCGCAGATTAGCTCATTCATCATTGAACCATTCATTAAATTTAGATTATAATAAATGGAAGCCGAAAAACAGTATATTTCAATTTATTATGAAAAAACGTATACTTGAATCATTTGAATCATGGGCCAATAATAGAGTCAATTTAGGTCGAGGACATGTAACAGTAATTAGTTGGCCATATTCATTTCACATCCAAAATCCATTAATGGTATCAATTGAAGTTGGTGAGATATGTGCATTTGTCCAATCAGTAATAGGCAGGTCATTGAGATACCAATGGAGAGATGATGGGGGCAATAACGCATCAATAACGTTTGAACCGATTGATGTTCCAATTAGTGATGAAATACACTTTTTGAAGACTGAATTAAATGCATCAACGGTAGCAATCGATATTGATGATGGAACCGGGTGGCCGAACTCAGATGGTGTTCCATTGTGTGTTATTCCTACAAATGTAATGAAAGAATTCTATCGAACGATGCATGAATTACCGGAAACAGAAATTACTGATCCATTGATTCAGAAATCAGAATCAAAGTCATCAATTGACGATATTCTTTGTTTATCTGCATGTAAAGCATCGTCAAATGAGTCACAGAGATATATTCTCGATACTGTTGAACAAATTGAATCATGGTTTAGTAATAGAATAGAATCATTTGGGTTTGGAAAATTGAGAACAATAAATTTAGAAAATAATTCATTCAATGTTTCATTCGATTCATTTATTCCATGGCCTATAATTGGTGGAATTTTTCTAGACTCGTGGCAAAGAAACAGTGGCCTGCTAGGTAAATTAACAAATATCGATGTATCAGATATTCACACTAATATGTCGGTAATTTCTAGAAGAGAAATAGCAGAATTTGATGAATAATAGATAATCATGGCCTGTGAAACCTTTTATCCCATCTGACGTTGCGTTAGATGCCCCTATCGTGGGCATGGTGATACAATGCCACTCGACCATAACCAATGGGCAGTCGTTGCGATTGTATCTACACTATGTTTAGCGGGTGCATACACAGTGGTAGATTCTGGAATTTCGACAACTGAAGTGGGTGGGTTTGAACCAGCTGGAAATGATCTATTATTTGATGAAGAATCAACATTTGAGGAAGGTAGTGACCAGGATGGTGACGGTATTTCCGATAGAATGGAAGAAACTCTCTATGGTACTGATTGGCGCAATCCTGATACTGATGGCGATGATCTTAGTGATGGATGGGAAATAGCTAATGGATTAGATCCATTGGATGATGGAACTGCTTCGAATGAGGAAATTGTAGGTGGAGATCCTGATTCAACAGAGAATGATGAAGTAGAACAAAATGAAACTTTTCCAGATCCCAATAATGGACCAGATGGGGATCCAGATAGAGATGGTTTAACTAATCGAGAGGAATCTGAACTTGGAACAAATCCCAATCTTAAGGATACTGATGGAGATGGAATGAATGATCGGTGGGAGAGTGAATACACATACGAGGAAATCACTCCAACTGGAACAATTAGATTGTTTGATCCATTAGATGGAAATTGGGATTGTTCGTTACTAACGCCTGATGTCAAGGCCGCTGTGATTCAAGCAGTTGGGCAGGAAGAATGGGATATGAATCTGACTGTTATTGGAAGGCAATCATGTGATGCAGTTCTAGATTTAGATGAAGATTCGCTGAATAATTACATAGAGGAACGCTACAGCACAAATCCGCTGCAAAAAGATAGTGATAATGATTTAATTTCTGATGAAGTTGAGGTTTCGTTTGGCACATTAACCCTAGAAAATCACTGTGGTGTTAGACAAAATCCTGCAATAACAGGAATTTTAGGTCCATTTTCTGTAAATCTACAGAATGAAAATGATGTATCTTGGTTTTCGCAAGACATGGATAATGATGGGCGGCTAAATGGACCAAGTGATTGGGATACTGATGGTGATGGAATGCCAGATGGTTTCGAATATTGCTTTAATGATATTTTGAATCCATCAAACGCATCTGATTCATTTCCGGATGGTGATGATGATGGATTAAGCAATCTAGCTGAATATGAAGTAGCAATTAATTGGGGTCCAGAGAATTTCACCGATCCATCAGATCCAGATACTGATAATGATGGTATGCCAGATGGTTGGGAATTTACATCAGGGCTGCATCCTAAATTCGACGATTCAGTAAATGATCCAGATATGGATGGATATGATGTAGATGGAGATGGAGCAGTTACATTTAGTCAATTAATAGGTACTGCAGAAGTACAATCTATAACGGTAGAATTGGGTCAATTTGTTACAGTAAATACAACTGTAGCCTGGGCAAAGATAGTTGAAAATAGTCAATATGTAAATGTTCCATTAAAAGCTCCCGTTACAGGGTATGTATACTCTATACCTGCACAGATGCTACTTGATGGAGTGAATGATATGGGTACAGATGATACTAGTGACGACATTGAAGTTGAAAATGAAGTTAAGACTCGTTCGTATGTGTGGATGACTATAGTTGAAGAATCAGAAAAATACACAAATCTCGACGAATATCAATCCAAATTTAATGATGAAGGAGTGGCTGTAGGTAGATCAACAGACCCATTAATTGCAGACACAGATTATGATGGATTGATTGATGGTATAGAAGTAATTGGTTGGGACATATTAATCGTTGAAAAAGGTGTAGTAAATGTTCGAGTAACATCAGATCCTCGAGCAATAGATACCGATGATGACGGATTAACTGATGCAGATGAATATTATATTCATGCAACAAACGCTTCCAATGAAGATACTGATTCTGATGGTCTACATGATCGTGTTGAGGTAATTGATGGCCATCAAATGACCTACAATGGTATTTTGTATGAATACACGACCAATGCATCGATGTTTGATACAGATAACGACGGATTAGCTGATGGTGAGGAAGTTATAGCTGGAGAGGATTTCTACATTACTCATGCAAATAATTCAGACACAGATGACGACGGGTTAAACGATGGTGCGGAGACACTGTTCGTTCCTCGCCCATGGCAGGAGCAAACTAATCCTAAGAACAACGACACTGATGGTGATGGTCAACCAGATGGGTGGGAAATGCAGGTTACCAGTACAATGGATAACAAGAAAACCCATTCATTGTGGATAAGTACTCGAAATTGGCTTCCACCTGGTTGTGATGTTATGGCTGAATGTGGTAAAGGACCAGGTGGATGGTTATGGGATAACTTCCGTACAGGGTTCCAGTCAGGAGGCGACAGAAATGGTGACGGTGAACCAGATCCTAAATATTTCATTAGTGAAATGAATCTTAGCGGTTTTGATGTTCCAGAATTAGGTAGGTGGGCATTGAATCCAGCCGAGAATAGTGCTCCAGATACGTTATTCGATATTGATAATGATTCTTTACTCAATACTCAGGAGGTTCCGGATAGATGGGACACGAATCCTGTAAATGATGATTCAGATGGTGATAGATTACCTGATGGATGGGAAACTGCTGCAACAGAGGCTGCATTGAATGAAGGATTAGTCGATAACATGTCTCTAGAGTTAATTGGAGCACGAGGGCCACTTGATCCGCGAATGCCAGATTCAGATTTAGATGGTATAATGGATGGCGACGAAGATTTCGATAATGACGGATTAAATCGTACTGCTCTTATGAATCGTTATTGCCCTTCATGGAATGGTGGTCAAGGGACTTGTCACATTGATCCAAACACTGCATCAGGAGTGGCTTTTTATGATGATTTAGAGAATTTCACTAATTATGAAGAATATCAAAATGGCACATCTCCCGTGTACAATGATTCAGATATGTGCAATGGAGAAAGATGTCCTGATGGATTGTTAGACGGGTATGAAGTATTCCACAAGGATTCTGATGGAGATACAATGTGGGATGGATGGGAGTATTATTTCTCATTCGATCCAATGGATCCAAGTGATGCTAACATAGACAGTGATGGAGATGGAATAAGCAATCGTTGCGAATGCGACTATAACTCCAATCCTAAAGACAGTAGTTCATTCCCTAAACAGGGTGAAATTTGTGATGATTTCGCTTAATGAGCATGAGGAAGCAATTGTTATTGCTAAAATACAATCAACATAGAGTGTGGGAAATAGATACGCTGTGTTAATATTGGCGTCATTGATGCTGTTTTTATGCCCTAATACATACCACAGTTTACCAGAAAACAGTGAAAAAAATACAGGAAATATTTCAATTATTGAGATTCATGATGGATTCTATCAATCATTCAACGATTCTGGTTTTGTTGATATTACGATCTTGACTATGCCATCAAATGTAACCAATATTAGCTACAATATGTATGATGATAATTTAGTTAGATATTCGGGAATAATTCAAATAAATTCAACTGGATTGAATTATCAAATACCAATTCAACATCATGTTATTTCACCATGTATTTGCGTTCTTTCGATTGAAATAAACAGTATTGAAAAATCATATGGCGACTATAGAGTAATAATTGATTCATATGACGAAAATAATCAAAATGATCATGCACCTGATTGGATGATAATCCCTTCAGAAGATATAGTCAGTATCAACTATGAATTATTACAGTTAAAAAATTCAGTTAGTCTACCAGTTGATTCGCAAACTATGCTTGTAAAATCATCAATACTATCTGAATTAAATAATGAAGAATATTGTGTTAATGGATTATTAATTTCAGATAACATAGATACTGGTAACCTTACATCATCTGAATCAAATTATTCTAGAACACAATTGAATAATGGTCAGTTATCCATTGAATTCGATGTTTCGATGTTTGATGATGGTTGGGTTTCGATTTTGTATCAGATAGGCAATGGAGAGATTTGGAGCCAATCAGTAGGGTGCATTCATACAAAATTGGATTTACAATCACCCATTATTTCAATAGACTCGCCAACTGAAATTGATGAACGAATTGGTTTACTAATTATTGATGCATCATCATCTTATGATC
>PBDV01000003.1 GCA_002718215.1 Methanobacteriota archaeon | reverse complement strand
AGTGCTGCAGCCACTCCAGCCATTCCGATGTAAACCATACATCCATCTTCTTCAGCGGCATCTACAATTCCATGAAGATAATCTGGTGAACGATGGGCACTAGCGACTCGAATTTGATATTTTACATCGAATGTATCGAGAATCTTTGCTGCTTTTTCTGCTACCGGCATGTCTGACTTACTACCAAGCACAATCGTGATGTCCATGCACCTCCGCAACGCCGTCGGTTCAAAGCGTTCACCGTTGCGAAGAAGATTCTGAAAACAAGGAATCGATGAGTAAAGTTCCTTCCATGAGGATGATTACTGGAAGCGCTATCAACATCAATGAAACTGGATCAGGAGGACTTAGAAAGGCAGATAATGCTGCAGTTGCAAACCAAATTTCTCTTCTTCTAGACGATAATGATGCCCTACTAATCAAATCGGTTCTAAGAAGTGCAAAAATGACCAGCGGAGTCTGAAAAACAAGTATGCATGCACCAGTAAGTGACACTATGAATCCAGCCCATGCTTCCAATTGCCAAGTGGTGGTTAATCCAACCGATTCCGCATCAGAAGTCAAATATTCCAATAACATTGGAATTACAAACTCAAACGAATAAAATGCACCCAATGCCCCAAGAATAAACGTAGATATTGAGACAAATATTGCTGTTCCAATATGCGGCCTAAATGCTGAAGAAAGATCAGTAGTAGATTCTCGAATAGATTCTAGTTTACTACCCCGTAATAACACATCAACAGAGAGAGTGAAAAAGAGTACAGCCAATGCGAAATATCCGGCTATTTTCAACCTAAGTAAAACCACCTCAAGCGGGTGAAGAACAACGACTTCCGCACCTTCAGGAAGGAAGGACGAGGAAAGTAACCATTCGATTGCACCCCCTGCAAGTAAATATCCTCCAGTAATACAAATTAAACCAATAAACCCTAGTAATCCTATTCGCACCCTAACTTGCTCACCTAGGGAACGTATGATTAGGAATGGAACTTCTTCTTGATTGCGCATTAACACACCTAATCTCTAATATTCTAAGTTCAGGACTTCTCTTCTGATGCTTTTTCAGAACTTGGGCATATCTGGCAATTCAACATCATCCTTGCGTTCCTTTGGACGTTCAGCATTTGGCCGCCCAGTCATCTCAGGCATATCCGGAAGTGGTTCGTGTTCTTTCTGCCCATCTTTGGTTCTCTTCGGAGGAGGAGTTGCCTCATCCTCAGCCACAATCTTCTCTCCTCTTTTCTCGCCTCGACGTTCAGTTCGTGCCGGCTCTTCTTTGTCTTCTGCTTTCTTTTTGGATTCTTTGAGCGGATCATCGCCTCCAATTCGTCGGCCACTAGATGATTCTGTATCAATTCCTGTAGCTGTAACCTTCGGGCCAACTGGAACACCATTAATCATCCAACGTCCAGTCTTGGGATCAAGTTCTGCTGTCGCAGGCAAATTTGTTGGACGAATCGACATCTCACCAGATATGGTAGCAGTTGTGGAACGAGGAGGCAGGGATTGAACCGGCTCAGAAATCAATTCCTCTACAGCCTCAACTTCCTCTACAGCCTCAACTTCTTCTACAGCCTCAACTTCTTCTACAGCCACAACTTCTTCTACAGCCTCAACTTCTTCAGACACTGTTTCCACTTCAGGTTCAGATTCTATCCCCAATAATGTCGCTGCATCAGGGATGATATCATCTTCAACTTCTTGCGCAATTGCTTCAACATCATCTTGATCAAGATGTAACTTAGCCTCTTCTTTGGGAGACTCTAGAATAAATGCTGGTTCTGGAGATTCGAATTCTTCAGATTCATCATCTGATTGATCTTCTACTTCCTCTAAATCTGCAACTACCCCCGAGGGAGTAGAATTAAATTCAGATTCGATTAGATTATCCATCTCTCCCAAAGCAGACTCAACAGCACTTGAATCGACCTTTCTAGCATCGCCCAAAACAGAAGCAATCACTTCGGCAGCTAATGGATTGATTACTCGTTCATTTGACCTGCCTACAGGTGGTAATTCAGATGGAGGAGCCTCTTCTTTGATTGGCTTAGGCCTCATTGAAAATGCAGTCGGAATCAAAAATACCATGAACCAAACCATCAAGATTTCCTGAGCACTTAACATTGCAGCTTCTGACCACGTTGGGCCATCAGTGTCCATCCCAATTAAACGAGATAAAGCGTATATTGGATGAATCTTCATGCCTTGTTGATTGAATATAATTCCCGGCAATAATCCTAACATACTGTTCAATACAAAAAGAAGAAAGGTGCCAATCAGCATTAAACGAGAAACAAGAATACGAAATGAACCCGATTCTGCAACTTGATCCACTGTTGCTACTGTTCCAGCCTCCATTGCTTCAGCCTGTTCTGAAAGACTGGGGGAACTAGGCATTTTGAATGTCGGGCGCTGTCTTAGCCCCATTCGAGCAGTCATCAATGCTATTGGAAGGATAAGCAATTGCAGATGTTCTTGCATAGTCATTACACCTGATTCAGAATATGCTGAGGCGTATTCTAAACCAAACAAATTTCCGAGGTAATAATGAATATGAAATTTCATTGGCATTACACCCGAAATAATTGCAGGGAATACACCTAACCATGAATTCAGAACCAGCGACAACAAGAGTACAACTGAGACCGCGGCACCAAAGCCGCCAATCCGTGGAGCAACGCGTGACATGGCAGGCCTCTTGCCTATAGCAGACATGAGACTCATTTAACGATGACCGCTAAACAGCCCATTCATCATCTTCGGACCACTATGGATAAAATATCTTCATCCTTCAACAAATGATCAAGGCCAACTCTTTGCCAATCGAATTTAGCAGAGGGCCCTTTGACTCGTGCATATCTGAATTTTCTTACGAAGTCTCGGTGAAGTTTCGCACAGACATCGCGGACAGTACTAGTGTCCTTGATAATCAGAGGTTCAACCATATCTGCGTCCTCACCTTGAGGTTTCAAGAAAACACGCATGAATCTAAGATGTTCAAAGATGAAGTCTTTCATTTCTTCAATTCCTTGGCCCGTCTTGGCAGAAACGGGAAGAATCGGCCAACCCTCTGGAACCATTTTCCTAGTACGTGCCATATCCTCTTCAGTTGCCAAATCCACTTTGTTAATCACAACAACAGCACTAGAGTAAACACAATTCCCAGCTAGAGTATCTACAATATGGTCGTGTGTAGCTTGACTACGCATTGTTACTTCAGCAGAAACAATTCCATATGAACGAACTATTTCCTGAACATCCTCAAATTCTACATCTGGTTGATCACATGTAGAACGGACAATAATCCCTCCTCTACCGGTTCTATTGATGAATACTTGAGGTTTTGATTCATTCAACCTCATTCCTGAACGAGATAATTCAGCATCTAAAATATTGAAATGGGAATCTTGGAATGGATCAACAACGTAGAGAACCATATCAGAGGAGCGAATCACATTGAGGATTTCTTTTCCTCTTCCTTTACCATCTGCCGCACCTTTGATTAGACCAGGTAAATCCAAAATCTGAATCTTGGCGCCATTGTGTTCCAACAGCCCAGGAATACAAGTCAAAGTAGTAAACGCGAATGCGCCGGTCTCAGAATCTACTCCTGTTAATTGACTAATGAGACTTGATTTTCCAACACTAGGGAATCCAACTAAAGCAACTGATGCATCACCTGATTTTTTGACTTCAAATCCATCCCCGCCTCCACTCGATTTTGAATGAGCAGTAGCTTTCTCTTCTTTGGCTTTCAATGCTGCAATTTTGGCTTTTAATTTACCAATATGTGCGTTAGTGGCCTTATTCTTCTGGGTTTTGAGAATCTCTTCCTCCAAAGATGCAATCTGCTCTCGGATTGTAGCCATTCGCCCTCGCCCCCCCTATCTTCACGCCAATCCTCTCGTTGACCACTCTTCAATCCCGCGTCCAAGGGCGAGGGTTCATGCCCAACAAGTGAAACCGACCGTATAGGATACCATGCCAGACCTAGAGATTCGATTGGTCGATGTCGAGAGGTGGCACACATTGTTGAATATGCCTTTATCGAAAATCATCAATGGGATGGAAAATAAAACAATCAGGGAAACAAGACCTGATGAAAACCCACACCTTAGTCGAAGTTTTACAGCCGATTTAGAAGGTGATTTTCTCCAGTGGACTGACCAATGGTCTGAAGAATTGGGCGATGAGGGATTTTTCCAGGAACTTGCAACCGCAGTAGACCGGAAAATGCTGGGTCTTGAAGACGCATGTAAACCAATCTCAATCCTTTCACAATGGTGTTCTGTTGGTGAATGGGCTGCTTGGGAAGCACGTGTATTGTTGTACGTAGAACCACATCTTGACGAGACCCTCTCAAATGCTGAAGAGTTGTATCGAGAGCACATTTGGGAAACTGCATTTGAACGAATAGGCCGTATAGATAAATCATCATATGTAGAATCTGTAATTCTTGATTGGATGAAAAGAAGGGAAGAACTTGGAGAGACAATGGATGAAACAAAAGATCCATTCATTCTCTCAACTATGCAAGCTCATGAACGAGCAGCCAATAGTTTGCATGTAATTGCACATAATTTGAGAAGGAATAAGGGATTGATTGGCCTAGTAGGAAGGGAATGGCTTGAGCCACAGAGGTGGGGTCATGGCGATTGGAATCTGAGTAAATTATTGAATGAGGGGTGGCCGGAGAACTGAAAATGGAACCTGCACTGATCATTTTAGGGCGATTCCAACCCTTCCACAACGGTCATGCTGCCATGATTAGTGGTGCAATGTCATTCTTGGGAATTGGCGATTCGGATTTGCCACTTCGTATTTGCATCGGTTCATCACAAGCTGAGCAATCGCTAGACAATCCTTGGAGTGCTGAGGAAAGAGAGCAAATGATTCGCGTTTGGTTGGATGGAATAGATGCAGAAATAGTCCATGTTCCGGATTTAGGAGANCCNCCAAATTACGTCCGCCATGCCGAGAAATTCCATGGGCCACCCGGCATGATTTACACCACCGATCAGGAAACAGCAGAACTTTACATCGCAGCAGGNTGGAANGCTGTNTTGAATGATNTAGAAAATAGNGAAAACTGGCANGGATGGNGAATNAGGGCCACAATTCAAATGATGTCTACTGTATCTGAANAAGANGGAGTAAGAANTGTACTTNCAGAAAATATTCCTGAAGAAGTTGTAAACTGGTTACTAGAAAATGATGCAATCAAGAGATTAGCGTTCATGGGTATGGGTGGAGAACCTGTGGGCTAATTATGAACATTCGATTTCTTCGAATTCAGTAGTCATCAAATGTTCTCGAATGTCCTCAATACGTTCTCCATTTACTCCCAAATCACTGATTCCAGTTCGCGCCTCAGAATGAATCCAAACTACAGCATCGTCTCCATCACAACTCACATGGAAAAAAACGTCATCAGCATATCTCATCCATTTTGTTTTAACAACAATGTGCAGGTCATAATCAACTCCTTCTGAACGAGAAACTTCCTTGGCAAGTGGTTCCTCAGAAACCCATGATTCAATGGATTCAGATATCATTCTAATTGACGTAGAAGGAAATCGTAACTCACTTTCACCAGTAGATCGATGAGGAGCTGGAGCAATTCGTGAACACTTGAATTCAGAATCATCGCAAGATGTAGGAAACGATTCATAGTCAGGTTCAGAAACAATATTGGATATCTGAACAAATCCAACAATACAGGGATAGAGAAGAATCAATGTAAGGCCATAAACAACAAAATTGCTTTGATCAATCTTCATCAGAAGTCACTACGACCCTTGCTACCTTTAGCACTCTGTCTTTAAGCATCCAACCAGATTCAAGTTCTGATGCAACATGTCCAGATGGAAATTCGTCAGTAGGGGGGATTGTAGTTATTGCTTCCATCCGTGCGGGATCAAAGAGACAACCTACGGTATCGATTTTTTCTACACCCTCTGCGGTTAATGCTGAGACGATTTCCAAATGAAGCATTCGTATTCCTGAAGAAAGAGAGTCATCAGCATCGTCGTCCACATGTTCCAAAGCGCGCTCCAAATTTTCTACAGCACTAACTACTCTTCTAGCTAAACTTGTACCTCCATATCGGATACCTTCTGATCTTGTTTTGGCAACTTGAGCAAGGGCATTCTGAATTTCGGCTTGACGATACAACAAATCCTTCTTTGCATCTGCTAATTCGGCCTCTAGATTCGAAATCCTTTGTTCTGGTGTTGGAGGAGTTTCCACTTCTGGTTCTGAAGAAGTCTCTTCCTCGACTTCTTCGTCAGTGGGCTCGCTCATGGGTTCACTCAACCGCATCCCCTTCATCAAGTCCACTATTAGTCAATACTAATCTTCATGAAAATCATCTGGCCGATGATTATTGAGCCATACTAAAGTCATCTCCATTCTTTCATGTGTAGGATGTACTTCGACTAATGCAACAGGTGAATCTACATCTTCAGCAATATCTTCAGCTAACATCAATGGAATTTCAATACGTTTGTTTTTCTCATCATGATGAATGAATGTTCTTGGGAGGTCGCATACATCCATTATTTCGTTGATGTGCTCGGGGGCATCTTCTGAAGAACAAAAAATTGCACCGAAAAGCAATGTTCCATCTTCAGTCAATGTCTCATGAGGACAAAGAGTTGCTTCCCCCCGCCTAAGGAAACGTCGACGTAATTGTCCTGCATCTTTGTAGACGGAAGTACAATACTTTAGATGATATCCATAAGAACTCCTAATCTCTCCATCCTCTGGATCAGGAATTCCCGTTTCTGCTGCTCTAACTCTATTTTTCAGACGAGTAGCCAATTCAGAAGAACCAGCAGCACCTGCAGTAATCCCATTTGAAAGATTGAAACCCCGAACTTCCATATTCTCCTGATTGCCTAATGTAATTTCTAATTCATTCAAATTCAAGAAATGGATACCAGTTTCTCGAAGATCTTCGAGCAATTGGAACATTTCAGCCTCCATATCAGGAGGGCATGGAATCTCTACACCAGTGAATAATCCAACCTCAGAAGATATTCGCAATACCTCAAAATATGGTTCAAGTTTGAAATCAAGAAGATGAAATCGAATCTCATCCAAGCCTGCTTCCTTCAACTTTTCAGCCCATTCAGGACGAAAGGCAATAGAAGTATACATGTGTAAATGAAAACCAAGTCCAAACTCGTTTCTAAGTCGGCGAATTCCCTCAAGTGTATGTTCGAAATCCATAATTGGATCTCCGCCCGTAATTCCAGCACCTGTGGCATTCATTGCTTTTGCTTCCTCAATTACCTCATCGAAGTTTGAACACTGTCTTTCATTTGCATACATATGGGGACTTTCTCTCCGAGTATCGGAGAGAGGACAATAATCACATGCCCAATGGCATTTCCCCGTGATGAATAATACCATTTTACTTCCTTGCATACATTGTATACAGCCTTCAGCTTCCCCAACCTCAGGAAGCTCGTGTAAATCAGGGATATTGGGAAGACGGATTTCCATTGCCATACAATCCCCTCATCCAATCCTCTGAGGTTACTCGCTTGAATTGAACGCTTGTTGAAGCAACCAAACATGGAATCCAGAATCATCAGTTAATTCAGGATGAAAAGTCAAAGCTACTCTAGATTCGTGCATTATCCCAACAATTTCACCATCATGTGTTGCAATACTTTCACAATTGATTGATGATTGTTCAAAACGGGGGGCTCTAATGAAAACACCAGGAAATTGTCTGTCGAATAACCTAACATTTACTGAATCCTGGAATGAGTCCACTTGACGGCCATATGCATTACGTTCGATACTTGCCGGCAATAGTGGTTCACCTCCATCATCAGGATTACACAAGAGAATTGCTCCTGCACAGGTGCCAAGAACAGGGGCATTGGATTCTCTCAAGTGAGAAAAAAGAGACTGAAGTAACCCACTTCCTCCATTTTCTAGACTACCTCCAGTCCTTCGCATTGTAGTAGTTTCTCCACCCGGAAGAACATACACATCACATTTGTACTTCTTGAATTGAGAGGCAGTCCGCAACTCGTGAATTATAATTGGTATGTTACCTTCCTCAGAAGCATGTTCCAATGAGCGAATGTGAGCATGCCTTGCACCTTGCAACATGCACAACCCCACACGAACAACCATACCCCCACGGAAAGGAACGATGCTTTCAGAGTCACTGTTGAATTGATTTTCTTGATTCAATTGGTGCGGCGGCTTGAAGAACCGCCCAATCGAGGGTGTAACATGGCGATTGGATGGAGCGGAACGTGCTGGTTTATCCCAGGCCCAACTTGGTTAACACCAACAGTATTGGAAGGGTTAGCACAACCTACAATGACTCATCGGAGTCCAGAATTCAAAGTGGTAATGGCAGAATTACATGGAAGACTAAGACACTCATTCGCTCTATCTCCCACTACTACAGAAATTGGTCAACAAGCCCAGGAAGGTGAAGATGGATACTCGGTAGTGGTAGTTTCTGGATCAGGAACTGCGGCCATGGAGATGGTAATTGCCAACCGATTTGGGCCAGACGATAGAGTGTTGGTACCAACCAATGGGAAATTCGGAGAACGAGTCGCCCAGATGTGCGAGAATTTTACTTGCGTTACCCATCTCAAGGGCGAATGGGGGCGAGCATTCGATTTGGGAGAAATAGATTCAATTCTCTCAAATGGCACATTTGACGGTTTGGCAATCTGCCACAACGAGACATCAACAGGAATCACACAAGATGCTCCTGAACTAGCACGAATTGCAGAAAAACATGGAGTATCCTTCATCCTCGATGGCATTACCTCCGTTGGAGGGCTTCCAGTTTATCCAGCCGAATGGAAGGCAGAGGCAGTCGTAGTGGGTGGACAAAAATGCACAGCAGGACCATCAGGGATTTCAGCAGTTGCAATTTCGGAATCATATATTCAAAAAATGATCAAAAATCGTGAGAAAGAAAACTCTTCTCCAGTATACTATCTTGACTTAATTCAGGCACTGAAAAAGGCAGCTGATGATCAAACCCCTTGGACCCCTTCAATCAACCTGTGTACTGGATGGGTAGCAGCACTTCGGGAACAGGATGAAGAAGGAATAGAAAAAAGATGGAAACGATGTGAATCACTAGCGAAGGGAGTTAGAAATATGTTCACCTCACTTGGTTTTGAATTGTTTGCAGATGAAAATCAACGTTCAAACACAGTTACGGCCATTTTCTATCCAGAACCAGATTGGGGAGAAGAATGGAGAAGATGGATGGCTGTTGAAAAAGATACACATGTAATTGGAGGACAGGATCACGTGAAAGGGAGAATTTTCAGAGTAGGGACAATGGGGGTAACTTCGAGAGAAGAGATGATTGAAGGATGTCGGCGAATGATAGAGGGATTCAGACATTTTGGCATGGATTTACCTCCTCATGATTACCTAGATGTAGAATCATACTTCAGGTGAATTGTATGGATAAATTAGACCTCGCATCATTCGCCCTAAATCATCTGGATTTTACTCTTCTTGACCCAGAAGCAAATGAAGAAAAAATCCTTGAATTTCTTCAGAGAGCCGAAAAAAACAAACCCGCAGCAGTTTGTGTGCTACCCGAAGTTGTAGAATATGCAAGGGAAAAACTCAATGATTCAATTATTGTAGCATCCGCAGCAGGATGTTTTCCCAACCCTAATGGCGATATCGAGAAAAGAGTTGCAGATATCAAAAAAGCCATAGATGGAGGAGCTAATGAAATTGATATTGTTATGGACTTTGAAGCAATGATGGAACTCAGGCCTGGAGAAGCTCGTTCAACATTACAACAGCTAATTGATGCCTGCGACAATCTTCCCGTGAAAGTAATTCTAGAGACCAGTTGTTTGGATGTTCAAGAAATTGAAGATGCTGCAATTATTGCAATAGAATGTGGTGCATCATTTCTCAAAACCAGTACTGGGAGAAGAGGAGGTTGCACACCACTTGTCGCAGAAATATTGGCAGAAATAATTCAGAACAATAGTGAAGTGGGATTGAAAATTTCTGGAGGGATTAGAACTCTAGAAGATTTGGAATTGCAAATTGGTGCAATGTCTCCATTTGTGGATGTAAGTACAATGGGACCTGAAAAATTTAGAATTGGTGCATCAAGTCTCTTGGATTCTATTGAAGATACAATGAATAGGAAATAGAACGAACAAGATGCGGTTGAATTCATAGACATAAGCCTCCACAGAAAAGTATGGCAGGGAAAGTTCGGGACATCTCGGACGAGCCAGACACGACAGTGCCAGTTCTAGATCAAATAATGATTCGAACTGGGATGGACCTGCGAACATTCGTTCGGAAGGAGACTTATGTTGCACTTGGAATAGGACTGATATTGTTTTCATTAATTGCTTATGCTGGACTTTCTGTTTTCGGAATTTCATCAACAATGTTCGCTCAAAGTGGCGAATCAATCCCCATAGAAGAACTTGAATTTCAAACACTCAACCGAACCGGAATTGAAGATAACATCACGAATGATACTGGATGGTTTCGATTAAGCGAGCATCAAGGCAAAGTTGTCGTCCTTGATATGATGGCACATGATTGTTCGAATTGTCATGGTGTTCAAGCAAGAATAGAAGATAAAATGGATGAATGGCATTCACTGAGTGAAGAACGGGAACTCATCATCATCGGCTATGGTTCATACTATAGTGAATCATTGGAATATCTTAACAAATCAGGAGGCGAATATTCCGTTCCGCTTTATCCTACTGGGCTTGGTTCAACAACTGCAGCAGTAGTTAATGGAACTGAGAGAGCAGACCCAAATCGTCTTTTCACACCTGGTGGAACTGGAGTGATACCAGTTGTAATGGTCATTGATACCGAGGGATACATCATAGCAAGTGAATCATCTTCAACTCCTGCCCAGGGGTGGGGTGCATTCGATGAAGCGATTCAGGTTGCAATGACTGGAGAAATTGGAGAAATGGAGCAATTGAGAAGCTTTGGAGTCCAAGAAATTGACCAATCAATGATGGGAGTGATTTTTCTCGGAGCAATGCTATCCATTCTAGTCTACTTTTCTCCCTGCGCATTTCCAGTTCTTCCAGGATTCATTTCATACTATCTGACGCTCGGTGCTAGAGAAGATGAATTAATCGAAGCCGGGAAATTGAAGGGGAAAATGCCAGGACCTTTGGTAATTGGAACACTTTCTGGATTGGGGATGTGGACCTTTTTTGCATTCATCGGAATAATCGCATGGGTAATGGGCAAGAGTTTTGCAACATCAGGAATAATTCATGATATCGCCATCTTCATTGCTGCACTATTGCTCATTCTAGGATTTTTCATGCTCACAGGCGGTACAAGTCATCTCATGGCATGGGTTCAAAAAATCGTAGATCGATTTTCCACCACTGAAATGGATGATACATTCACCCCTCGAAGAAACATGTACCTCTATGGAATTGGGTATGCTGCAGCAAGCATTGATTGTACTGCAGCAGCAGTACTTCCATTCATCGCATATCTTGCCACCATTGAACAAGGAAATCCAATGTTTTTCGGATTGGGAGCCCTAATGATTGGGCTCCTAATACTCATGGTTGTAGTAGTTTCAATGGTTGGTTTTGGAAGGCAGCAGGCCATCGGATTCCTAAGACGTGCAACTGGAATGATCAAACTAATTGGAGCTTGGATGATGATGATGGCTGGTGCGGGGCTTCTATTCTATCTTACAAACACTGATGTGGTTGCAACTCTATTCTAAGAAGATGAGAAGAAATCAAGACCTGTCTTTACGGTCATAGGGTCATGGGGGACCCAGTTCGCACTGCTCTATATTCTACACACGTACGGTGGAATGGGAACATGGTGGATTTCCATGGATTTGAATTGCCGATTTGGTATTCGTCCATGCTTGAGGAACATCATGCAACTAGGAATGCAGCAGGACTCTTTGACGTCTCCCACATGGGCTCATTCAGATTCCATGGACCAGGGGTCCTCGATTGGCTAGATAGTGTTGGAACCCAGAAAGCATCAAAATTCGGAGCCGGTCGCTGTGCCTACACACATTTCCTTGACGAAAAGGGCAATTTGATTGATGACATGATCTTCGCCATTGTCAATGAATCTGAAGTGCTTGGCGTACCTAATGCTTCAATGATTCCAATCATGTATGATTGGCTTAGCCAACACCTTCCATCAGATGGTAGTATTCAGATCGATGACCTCTCAGAACAAACTAGTATTCTCGCACTACAAGGTCCAAACTCGCCTCAAATTTGTGAATCTATTCTTGGACCAAACAATGTTGTTGGCCATTTTAAGTGGAAAGAAATTGAACCAAACGATTTAGGGATTGAAGGTTGGATTCAAGGAACAGGATATACCGGCGAAAGAGGATTTGAAATTTTTATCCCAAACGAACAAGCAGAGAGGCTTTGGGAAGCTTTGCTATCTACAAACAAGGATTCAGGAATCGTCCCCGTTGGACTAGGTGCCAGGGATACTCTTCGGATGGAAAAGGGATACCTACTTTCAGGGCAGGACTTTCTTTGGGATTCGGCTGCCCCTGCGTGGGATGAAGATATAGGTCAAAGTACACCTGATCCATTTCCGACGGGATATCTGAGTAGAGGTACAATAGAGACAAATGTCCCATTTGGACTTGATTTAGAACACGATTTCATAGGAAAGGAAAAAATGTTGGAACGAAGAAATTCATACACCAAATGGTGGGGGATGAAGGTACTGGATAGAGGACCTTTTCCACGAACGGGAACACCTGTTTACAAGAATGAGGAGGCATACAGTCCCATCGGCTGGGTGACTAGTGGTGGTCCAAGTCCAAGCCTTGGAAGAGTGGGAATAGCAATTGGATATTTAGACGCTGGATTCTTTGACCCTCCAAATATTTCAATTGGTGATATAGTAGTGATTGGCTCAATCAATTCAAAGAGAAAAATGAAAGCTGAAATTGTTAAAATGCCATTCGTTTAATTCAATTATTCTACATGGGTTTCAAATTCCGCTCCCCCTTCGGGTATTCATGAGTAGTGGCTGGGAAGCACAAGTGGATGCGATGGCGGACACCATAGAAGAGATGGTTCTTTCTGGCAAAGGAGAGGTATCCGAATACAGAGGTACTGCAAATGATACTATCATGAGTGTGGGAAGTGCCCTACCAGAAGGCGTCAGGAATGCACTTCAAGACCGTCTAAATGCCAGATTGGATGCTATAGAAGCAAAAATAAATTCACATATTGATCATGCTGCATCTGCTGCTTCAGAAATTACTCAAAACGCTCTCGATGACGCAATGATGAATTTTATTCAAACTATGAAAGGACTCCCAGCAGATGAATTGGTACAACTTTTCTCATTTATCGACAAAGACAAAGATGGTACAATCAATCAAGAAGAATTCGGACAATTTGTTTCCACTACACTCCCGCCTGGAACCGTAATTCCGCCAGCGGCAATTGCTCTAGGTTTCCAAGTATTGGATAAGGATAATTCTGGAACATTATCCGTTTCTGACCTCATAGGAACAGAAGGAGATGTAATCTCAAAGGCTGCAGAAATTCTTTCTGAAGAAATCAAAGAAGAACCAATAGAACAAAATCAAATTTCACCATCAGAAGAAATTGAAGTTCAAGAAGAAATTGAAGTTCAAGAAGAAAATGTCCAACAAGAAATTATTCAAGAAAATGATTCTCCTGAAAATGAAAATATAGAAATTCTAGACAGTGAATCGATTTCTTCTAAACTTTCAGAAGCAAGATTTTCATCAGAGAAAAGAAAAATCATTGATGAGATTACTGGCAACTTAGTTGAATTCGATGTTTCAATCAAACGAATTCGAACAGAAGGAGGCCAAAGTAAACCAATGGAAGTTGAAGTATCAACTCATGATGGCACAGAATACCTTCTCTCAATTGATTTATCAAAAGTAAATCAAATTCCAAAAACAATAGATAATGGAAAGGGAAATTTACACATTCAAGGCTCAGTAACCGGATTTAACATGGCAAGAAATTGTGTTGTTATTGATGTCAACGAGATGGAATAGTTGCACCCTCATGGGATGGGTCTATCTATCCCGCCCCCTCGTTCACTTCTATGAGCGAACGGCGCTTCGCACTGATTCTGACAATACTTTTACTGGCAATGCCTTATTCAAACGGGTTCAAATCCAACGATATTGAGCTCCCGCACCCATTATTGGAAGATACAACATTATTTTCATCAGGAGGAAACACTACCGATTGGAGTGAACTATTTACTCGGCGTGCTGGAGCACAAGGCGGACCTCAAAATGAAAATTGGGTTAAGGTAACTGATGTAATTGCAGATCAAAATGACGACATCTATGTTGTTGGTGCATTCTACAACAATGTAACAATTGGCAATAGTAATTGGAATGAAGATCGATCTACTGGCTTTATTGCAAAATTCGATGACCAAGGAAATTCACTATGGGAATTGAAAATAGAAGCACCTCAAGGGCAACAAGATCCTACGTCTGAAATTAGAACCATCGACGTAGATAATGCAGGTAGAATATATGTTGGGGGATGGATGTGTGGATCTTCCACATTTACGATGACCAGTGGATGTAGTTGGTGGCAAAATTGGGGCGGATTTATTGCTAAAGTATCACCAATGGGGTCTTTTGAATGGGGTGTTGCAGTAGATGGTGCTAATGGATATGATGCAGTAAATGATTTGGCGATAAGATCTGATGGACACGTATGGGCAGTAGGATTTTTCAGAGATTCGGCATTCTTTGAAGGCGATTCATACAATACTTCAGGTCGATATGATGGATTTGTAGCTTTACTTAACACAACATCATCATTATTTGATTTAGTTCGGCCTATCGGTAGTCAAAGCGATACGGAAACCGATAATGCAACCGCAGTAACTATTGATTCAAATGATAATGCCCTAATTGTTGGATCATATACAGACAACTCGGGAAGCACATTTGGAGCAACTCAAATTATGCCTGTTGGCACACCTACTGCAACATATGTGCTCAACTTATCATCAACAAATACAGTAAATTGGGTTGCAAGTGCAGCGGGTAGCCAAAATGGGGAACCATCTTTTGGAATGGACATAATGCAAGGCGATGACGGAGACTATTACGTCACAGGAGGGATGTCAGGACTAACTACATTCGACAGTCTAAGTACTGCATCTCCTTTGCAGATTGTTGGAAATGGTACAGGTGTACATACATATATCGCTAAACTAAAAACAGATGGAGAATGGAACTACGTACGACGTTCAGATAGTCCAAATGGATTCAATACGCCATCTCATCAAACCCCACAAAATATGAGAATGGGGCAGAATGGGATGATTATCATTACAGGGCAATATGATGCACCTCTTGGACATCCCCTTTCTACAGCAAAATTTGGCAATATTGAGTTAGTGGACGGGTATATGGGGGGATACCTTGCAGGCTTCAATACACAAACCGCTTCATGGGCTTGGGCGACTGATTTCGGAAGCGGTGGAGACAACGACGTAGGTACAGGGCTAGCAGTATTATCTGACGGTAGAATTGTCACTTCTATTCATGCGTGCCACAAAGGCCCATGCTATGCTGATGTAGATGGTATACAATTCAACATCCCATCGCATGAAGGAGGGAGTTCCATACTATGGACTTCATTCCCCGACTCAGATAGCGATGGTGTACCAGATAAAGACGATAACTGTGACCTTGCCTCAAATCCAAGTCAAACCGATTTAGATGGAGACTTGTATGGGGATGCATGTGATGACGATATGGACGGAGATGGAGTCGATAATTTCGACGACAATTGTGACGGGCCTTCTGCAAATTGGGATAGTTCAATTTGGGCTAACGACCGTGATCAAGACGGTTGTAGAGATTCTGATGAAGATAAGGATGATGATGGAGATGGCATTGAAGATGTTTTTGACGACTGTAATTCTCCAACAATGATGCACAATTGGAGTTCATCTCCTGCTTCGGATTATGATGGTGACGGATGTAAGGATGCTGAAGAAGATGATGATGATGATTCAGATGGCATAGAAGATAATTCGGATTTGTGCCCTAGAAACCCTTCATGGAAAAATTGGACAAGTAACCAATCATCTGACCATGATTTGGATGGATGCAAAGATGAAGGAGAAGATTTAGACGACGATAATGATCAACGTCTAGATGATGAAGATGATTGTCCAAAGGGAGAGACTGGATGGACATCAGAACAAAGTTTTGATTATGACCAAGATGGATGTAGAGATTCAACAGAGGATTTAGATGATGATGGAGATAATGTCCCTGACTTCATTGATTCATGTAATCCACCAGGGGCAACTGGATGGACTAGTTTAGGTCCGACAGACAACGATGGAGATGGATGTAGAGATTCAGATGAAGATTCAGATGATGATAATGATGGATTGAGTGATGAAAATGATGCATGCCCTGATGGAGTCAGTGGATGGACCAGTAACCCAGCGACAGATAATGATGGAGATGGATGCAAGGATCTAGGTGGAGAAAATGCAGGAAATGGTGAAGATACCGATGATGATGGAGACCAAATTCTAGATTCTGCTCCTGATATGTGCCCTCAGGGTGTAACAGGATGGATTTCAAATGCAGCTACAGATTTCGACCGAGATGGATGTAAGGATGAGGGGGAAGACTCTGACGATGATGGAGATGGTTTCTTCGAGGATAATGGAGAAGATTTGTGTCCAAGAACACCTCTTGGTGAACCAGTAGACATGTATGGATGTTCAGAAGGACAAGCAGATACTGATGGAGACTTGATTCTAGACGCAGATGATCAATGTCCAAATGAAGATGCGAGTGGCTTGGATGCAAATCTGGACGGTTGCATAGACGATACTGATGGAGATGGGATTAATGATGCAGATGATCAATGCCCATCTGTTACTGCTGACGATTCAGGGACTCCTGCCCAGTTTGGTGATGGATGTACCATTACAGAACGCGATGATGACGGAGATGGAGTTCCTGGAGACATGGATGCGATTTTTGGACAAGATGGATGTCCGTTGACTGTTGCAGGTGCAGAAATCAATGAAATCGGGTGCTCGCAAGAACAAATGTGGGATCTTAACGACGAAGATAATGACGGAGTTAGTGATTTGAAAGAATTCCAATGGGCTGAAGAATCAGGGCTAAATTGTACTTCGACTCCTGAATCAGAAAGGAGTATTGTTGATGACAATGGTTGTGGTTTCAGTCAACTAGATTCAGATAATGATGGAGTACCCAATGGTATGGATATATGCCCAGGAACTCCTGCCCTTCTCACTGTTGATGAACAGGGATGTTCAGTGAGTCAAAAGGAACAAACTAGTTCGAGTTCTGGTCCTCCAGCTTTTGTTATTGCATCAATAATTGTAGTAGTGGTTTTGATTCTAGGAGCAAGTGCAGCAGTAATTGCTCAGAGAACTAAGAAATCAGCAAAAAAGAAAGGAAAACAACGCACAAAGAAAATTGAACAGATGCCTTCTGCACCTTCAACAGGCGAATATTCAGAAGCAGCTGCAGAAGCTCTAGCACCTGAACCAACTCCGCTGCCGGAATTGAGTGGGAATACCATAGATGAAGATGGAATTGAATGGGCCCAAGACGCTGCAGGAAACTGGTATTGGAGAGAAGAAAATGGTCAGTTTGAATTGTATGATTCGTGATTGATGATTTAATCAACGCACGCGAGGTTTGAATAGCGGGCTGTGTTACCTAGGCCCATGCATCGCTTACAGCGCACGGCAGTACTTTTCCTGACCGCTCTTCTTATCGGAATGATGAGTCAGCCACTCAATCAAATCCAATACTCTCTTGATGAGGAAATAGTCGATGCAAATTCATCTCCAAGAGCGGGTTCAACAGATTGGACGGCAGTAGCAGGATATGCTACCGTTACCAACCCTTCAATATCTGTAGCAGCCGGATTAGTTGCTCCTTCAGATATGGCAGTAGATAGTTTAGGTTCAGTATACACAGGTGGATTCACAATTTATGACGTTACTTTCGGTTCACAAGCATACTCGGATACAAGTCAAATGGCATACATAGCTAAAACTTCTTCATCTGGTAACTGGCAGAAATTATGGTACTCATCTGCATTTAGTGGAGGAGGAAGTGCTAGTGTTACGGCAATTACAACCGCAGGAACTGATGTCTATGCTTGTGGTTGGTTTGTCGGAAACGTATCGATAGGTGGCCAGAACCTCCAATCTTTCACACCTCCAGGAAGTGTAGAAAGTTCACAAGACATGTGGGTTGCAAAATTCGATCAGAACCTAAATTCTCAGTGGGCATCTCATGCAGGTACTGTCCAAGATGATGATGCTTGCGAAGACATCGAAGTCCATGCAGCTACTAATGAGGTATACATCATTGGAGAAACCAACGCTACATCATCATCATACTTCGGAACATCCATCACAAAAAATGGAATGGGGGGGACATCTACAGATATTGCAGTGGCCAAACTAGATACTGCAAATGGTAACTGGATTGATGCAAATATCGAAGGCAGCACTAGTCAGGACTTAGGATACTCAATTGTTTGGAGAGGAGGCGGTTTAGTTGCCACCGGAATCTTCAGTGGAACTGCTACATTCGGAACCCAACAAATGCAGGCTATCGGTTCGTTCGATCTTTGGATGGCCGACATCACCACTAGTCTTGGATTTACAAATGCTAGTCAAGCAGGAGGAACTGCAGGTATCGTTCAACCCTTCGCCATTGTACACCAAAATGGCGTTGATTATGTTGCAGGTACAGTAAGGGGAACTGTGAACTTTGATACCAATCAAGTAATGTCATCTAGTAATGGACAAGATACAACCACATTCGTTGCATCACGTAGCGGCGTAAACAACCAATGGGATTGGATAACTACTGCTAGTGGGTACCATGAAGTTAGAGATTTAGATATCAATTCAGCTGGGACTCTGTTGGTTACTGGTTCGTTCGGAACTGTTTCATGGACTGGAACTGGAGGTTCATTGCAACAAAGTGGAAGCGGAACATTTGGGACTACGACTCTCGCTTCAACATATTTTGACCCTTTCCATGCTACAATGGATTCATCCGGAAATTGGATTTCAGCAGATTCGGGGTCTGGGGATTACAATGACAATGGAGTTGCAGGAGTTTGGGCTCCAACAGGAGAAATTCTTGGAGCAGGGACATTCGGGGGAGGGGGACCTACTAACATCGGTTCCACCTATACGATTACACTCGGTAGTGGAACCGCAATAGGAAATGGTAACGCATTTACTGATCAAAATTATCAGATTTACCAACCAATCGCATACTATATTTGGTCGCTAAAAGCAGACTCGGATTCTGATGGAACTCCTGATGTAGATGACAATTGTCCAGATCAATATAATCCATCTCAATCGGATATCGACTCAGATACTCTTGGTGACGAATGTGATCCGGATGCTGATGACGATGGAATCCCAAATGCATCAGATAATTGTCCAAATGGTCCCGAAGTAAATTGGGACCCTTCGGATACATCCATCAATCGGGATCAAGATGGATGCAAGGATTCTACAGAAGATACAGATGATGATGCTGACGGGATTGATGACTTGGCTGATCTATGTGACGATATCGGAGATAAAATGGGATGGACATCTAACAGTGTAAGAGACCATGATGCTGATGGTTGTCACGATGCAGAAGAAGATGATGACGATGATAACGATGCTGTGCCAGATACCGATGATTCATGCCCCCGAGGATGGTTCAATTGGTCTACCTCTCCGAGCACTGATCACGACACAGATGGTTGTGCAGACGAAGGTGAAGATGATGATGATGACAACGACCAGATGGATGATTTCGACATTAATGGAGACCAATTGGATCAATGTCCTAAGGGCGATTTAGGTTGGGTTTCGAGCTCGACTACTGATCGAGATGGTGATGGATGTCGAGATGATGGTGAAGATACAGACGATGATGGAGATACAATTCCTGATATCGAAGACAAGTGTACTCCTGACGGGGACATAGATTGGACAAGTTTGGCTCCAAATGATCATGACGGAGATGGTTGTAGAGATGCAACCGAAGATGATGATGACGATGATGATGGCGTACTAGATTCATTGGATTCTTGTCCAACTGGAATGGTAGGTTGGACTTCGTCGCCTCTACTAGATGTGGATGGGGATGGTTGTATGGATTCTGATGAAGATTCAGATAACGATAATGATGGAGTCCTCAATGATGATGATTCTTGTCCTGGAGGAGACACAGGTTGGTTTGCTTCAAATGATTTAGATGCAGATGGAGACGGATGTAAAGACGATACAGAAGATACAGATGATGATGCAGATGGAGTTGAAGATCAATTTGATGCATGTCCATTTACTCCACTTGGCGAAACTGCAGACAATGTTGGATGCGGATACAATACGCAACAAGACAATGATCAAGATGGAATTTACGACATTATTGATGCGTGCTTGAACAGTCCATCAACAGCAGATAGAACACTATATTCTAACCTCAGTTCAGAAGCAAATGGATTGAACTATGAATGGGGGACAACAATCGATGTATCTGGTTGCTGGCTTGGTGAATTAGATCGTGATGGTGACTCGAAAAAGAACTACCTCGATCAATGCCCCGACACACCCACTGGAACATTTATCGATGAATTTGGTTGTGGTGCTGAAGAATATGATTGGGATAAAGATGGAGTCATTGGTGACGTTGTAATGGCACCTGATGCATGCCCAAATACCTCGAATGAATCAATTAGGGCAGAACATACATCCTTTGGTAGTGTCGATGCGATCGGCTGTTGGTCCGGAGATGGCGACCCAGATTTAGATTCGGTACTAGCGTATCTTGATATGTGCCCGAATACCGAAATGGGATTGGAAGTAAATGAAGATGAACAGAGTCTAATGGGATGTGCAGACAATCAATTGGATTTTGATAAGGACGGGGCTATGAACGATGTAGATGTATGTCCAGATACCCCTGAAGGGGATGAGATTCAAACTGATGGTGAAAGAGTAGGATGTACTCTTGACCAGCGGCTAGCAATGGGTGATTTTGATGCACAAATGGAGGCATATGGGTTATTCGTTGGAATTGGAGCACTAGCAATAATTGCCCTTCTAGGAGCAATCGGATTCTTCTTACTCAAGAGTGATGACAATGTAGGTGCAATGCCAATGGGTTACGCACAAACAGTTCAAACTGCTGCGCCTGTTCAGGCGCCTCCAGGATTTGGTGCTGCTCAACCTAACTATGTTGCAGACTATACCGGCTTACCAGGTGGAGGACACTATGACCAAGGATATGATGGATCCACAGTGTACATAGCTCCGGATTCATCACAATGGAGAATGAATGCTGATGGCTCATTCAACCGAATTTAATGGCGAAGTCGCTGGCGGCTTGAATATTGACCATAAAGCAAAGAGTGCCCAGATTGCACCCAATACTGCAAACGGCCACTCACCTGTAATTGATGCACGAATAGTAAGTAGTATCTCCCCTACACCCATGAGCATCAGGTAAGTGACAGATCTACTAGAAAGTAGACCGCGTGTCTCAGTAATGAAGGCTAGTAGAACCATCGCCATTCCAATGTAAGCACCTACCATGCTAATTTCAATGGACATTCTTATGCCTCATTTAGGTTCAAGAATCAACGACGCCTACCGCCGCCTGAACGTCCGCCGCCGCCTGAACGACCGCCGCCGCCTGAACGACCGCCGCCACCAGAACGGCCACCGCCACCAGAACGGCCACCCCCTCTACTACGGCCTCCTCCTCCAGAACGATTGGAAGATGAACGAGTTACTCTAGAAGTTGAACTTGATCTAGTTCTATGAGAACGATGATTCCTATGACGATGGTATATTGGACCCGTATACCCATGACGACTGCCATAATTATTGTTGATTACTACCACATCATTATCTGGATAATAGCCTCGATGGTGATGAATTGCCCCAGATCTAGTGACATATGCTCCAGGCTCTACATTGTTGAATCTAACAAAAACGAATAGCCCTACCAAAAGTAACAATCCACAAGGAGCGCATACCATTAGAGCAGCAGTTGCACCCTTTTCTATCTGAGTTTCTTGGACATCTGTTGGATCATCAGGATTAACATATACTGTAATTTTTGAACCAGGGCCATTTGAATCTTTTACTGAATCCAAACATTCACTCTCACCAAGAGTTCCAAGTTGCATTCGAGAGAATGAACCAGTATATTCTGAAGAGCCAACTTGGTAGGTAAATGAAGGCAAGTAATAACAAGTGTAGAGGTTGTAAAACCCTACAGAATNCATTNCCAGTGTTTGTTGTTCAATCCATTTTGTTGTNGAACCATGTTCAATTGTAAATACTTGAAAATCTGAAGGCGNGCTTTCATCTACTTCAATCAAAATTGAACCATTAATTGGATAATGTGCTTTAATTTCTTCAAAACATAAATCTTGAGAAGTATAACTGGGAGATTCAGCCCAACCAGAATAATTTGTGCCATTTACTTCCCAAGTAAGATATACGTCAGCAAAACAGGTATATTCATCGTGATAAGTATACCAAACGTCACAATATTCGTCACCATAATCATCTGTGTAACAATCTTCATTGCGAGTCTCAATCTCTTCCCAATCTTCAAACCATCCAGTTCCGTTATCTTCTCCATTACCTGAAATTGTTGCATCTATTGGAATCATGCTCGTATCAGTAGATCCGGTAATTGTTCCTTGGACAATTGGCCAATCTTCCTCAGTAGAGGCTTGCATTGCTAACAGACCTACTATGGAGACAACAACAATCGTAGAAATAATGACTGCTGCAAGTTCTCCTGATGACAGCCACCAAAATCCCTTCCAACCAGAATTCTGTTCAGGGTTCACAGACATATTAGATGTTGATTGAGTTTCTTTGGAAGTAGTTGAAGGAGTTTGAGAAGTGCCCGTGATTTGCGCTTTTTCGGCCTCTATCTTGGCCATCTCCAATGCATGTTTTGCCTTTTCCAATTCTGCTTCTTGTTTCACCTTTTCAGCAGCTGCATCTTCAAACGCTTCTGAAAGATTGTTTTCATCATGGTTGTCGGTCCACCATTGTTCCTTGTCTTTAGCCATGTTAACAAACTGCGGAAGAGGTAGCAACTATAGAAAACTGAGCCTAAGAATTAGGAATTTTCTACGATTATTCCTTTGGCCCCCAAGATGCGTCAAAAATCATAGAATCGTCTCGAAATGATTTGAATTCCAAATGATTGCCTGATGGATCTTTGATGAACATTGTTGCTTGAGCACCTGGCTGATTCTCATACCTTAGATACGGGCCGATTACAAAATCCATTGACAAATCCTCCAAACGAGTTCTTGTTTTATGCCATTCATCCCATTCTAAAACAATTCCAAAATGTAAGGCAGGAACAAGTTTTCCGTCTACAGGGTTAGTTGCTAATTCTGGCATTTTTTCAACTAAATGGGCCACAATTTGGTGACCATGGAGATTCAAAACACAAGATTCTGGTTTTTCTCTTCCCACAGTACATCCTAAAACTTCAGTATAGAAGGAACGGGCTTCTTCTAAATCGTGAACTGGGAATGCCAAATGGAAGGGACGTAACATCGATTCACCCTTCGATTGAATCTCTAGCTAATGCTACAGCTTCGTCAACAATCTCTCCCGAAACTCCTAGATGAGACGATGGTTCGAACATGCTATTCATTTCGTCTTCAGAAAATACCGCCATCAATTTCTCCGTTTTCAGGCATATTTCCTTTAGATGTTCTCCTGTTTCTACAGCTTGGAAAGAAGCGGTTCTGAGAATTTCGTGCGCTTCATCTCTAGCAACTCCTTTTCCAACAAGTTCAATCATTACTTTTTCTGCCATCACTAAACCATTCTGTGATTCAATATTGGACATCATTCTTTCAGCATCTACCCACAAATTCGTTAGAACTTGAGACGTCTTCAGCATTATATCATGACACAAAGTACTAGCATGAGAAAGTGTGAACCTCTCAGATGAAGAATTGGCTAAATCTCTCTCGTGCCACAGAAGTGCATTCTCATATGTCGGGATAATGAAAGAACGAACAATTCGAGATAATCCACTAGCATTCTCTGATTTTATCGGATTTTTCTTGTGCGCCATTGTCGAAGACCCGACTTGTTTCTTTACATCAAATCCTTCTCCTGCTTCAGCAATCTCTGAACGTTGTAGATTTCTAATTTCTTGCAATACTTTCTCAACTGTGGTGGCAACATTTGCCAACCAAGAAATGTACTCCACATATCTATCTCGACCAACTACCTGTGTTGTGGCTAAAGGTACTCCTAGACCTAGATGAGTAAGAATCAATTTCTGTAACTCTCTTGCATTTTCTCCTTGGGCCGCTCCTGTTCCAACTGCTCCAAGGAATTTACCTACTGCGATTCGAGGGGTTGCCTGATCTAAACGAATAAGATGGCGGCGCATCTCATCCAACCAAACTGCAACCTTTAGGCCAAATGTAATTGGAACTGCTGCTTGACCATGGGTCCTTCCCAACATTACAGTATCTCTTTCTCTCTCAGCAAGGTTTGCAGTTACTTCAATTAAATCACAAAGAGCTGAACGGAGAAGAACAATAGAATCTCTGAGTTGAAGGGCAACTGCAGTATCTACAATATCATTTGATGTCGCACCCAAGTGAATACACCAACCGGCATCCCCTGCTGCTTCTGCCATTGCCTTAGTTAAGGCCATAATGTCATGACGAGTCTCAGCCTCAATTTCATCAACCCTTTCAATTGTAACATCGGTAGGATTGGAAATAGAAGCCACTTTTTCATAGTCCTCTAAAGACACCCGTCCTAGTTGTTGATGGGCCCATACTAAAGCACGCTCTACCTCTAGTTGTCTTTCATGCCTCCCAACGTTTGACCATATTCTCTTGAACGACTGGTCGCCGTACCGGTAGTCCAACGGACAGAGGTGCATGGACAGAGACGAATGGTTGCTCGGCATCAAGATTCCGACTGTTAGTTAACGCCCTGAAGAGCTTCTGTAATCATCTGTTCAAGTGTAATTGAAGGTCGGAATCCTAAGCGATGTTCCAATTCTTGAGCATCTACAACTCCCCAGACTTCATTGGATGCATCGTTACCATACTGGGGTTCAGCGCCCGTTTCATTGGAATATATTTCCGCAACCTGTTGCATAGGCATCGCTCTCCCTGTACCTATTGCGATTGCCTCTCTAGTCGGAGGAGGAGAATGGGCCACTCCTAGAATTGCTTCAACCAAATCACGGACATGAAGGAAATCCTTTACTTGATTCCCATCTCCTGGTACTGAGACCCAACCAAAAATGGCATCTCTAGCAAAGGCATGCAACAAACCGTGACCATCTCCAGATCTCGACATTAGAGAACCCTGCACGTTGGAGGCCCGAACAATCGAGACAGGCCGTTCAGGTTCTGCATGTTCCAATGCTGACTCTTCGACCCATAATTGGCCCTCTGCGGCAACATCTCTAGGAGCAAGTCGAGTGAAACCAGAATAGAACGGTTCATCCGGTGTTGCTTGAGGATGAACTCGAAGCGAACCTACCAAAATAAGATGAAGACCTTGATGGCGTTTCACCGCGCCTAAAATAGGCTTAGCAGATTCTCGCATTGCCAACAACGAAGATCGGTCATCGCGATCAGAATCAGGAGCAGCCGCATTAAAATGAATCAATGTTGTACAAGGCATAAGAAGTGCATCGAGCATCATTCCTTGACCCTCTTCAAGAACTTCGGGAGGAATCTCAACCAATGCCTCACCCAAGGCATCGAATAGATATGGGGCAACGAAATCATCAGGAGAACTGACTGCCACCCTCATTGCCATCGACCTACTCATTGTCCCGGAGGATATCATGATGTCGGTCATGAAAATCCCTACAATCACGAAAAAACCATTCTTAGAGGGGAACGGTTCTTACCTAACTGTCCAAAGAATGACACATGGGAAAGGACACTCCCGCGGTCGTCATAACAAGTAAACGACCCGGTTTATTGGGCTCCCCATACACTGTTTTCAACAGAATTCGAGAACATCGGAGATTAGTAAAACATCTCATTTTTCGAGACCTCAAAGTCACCTATCATGGAACTTTAATTGGATGGGGTTGGACAATGGTGGAACCTCTAGCACTTACTGCAGTTTATTGGCTAGTTTTCTCACTACTAAGGGGCAATGATGACCCTGTTTTTGTACTCGAAATTCTATTGGGAGTTCTAATTTACGGGATGTTTTCAAGAACGCTATCTAGGACAACAACCTCAGTAGTTGGAAACAGCGGACTCATAAAACAAGTTGCAGTTCCAAGAGAAGTTTTTCTTTGGTCAATCGGAGGATTTCAATCTCTAAGATTTGTTTTGTCGATCCTTATTTTGCCCCCCTTACTTGTAATATGGGGGATTGAGTTAAACTGGACACTACTCTGTATTCCTTTATTGGTAATTGGAGTGCAATCTCTTGCAATCGGTTTAGGC
The DNA here is from genome assembly GCA_002718215.1 of Methanobacteriota archaeon. GTDB lineage: Archaea > Thermoplasmatota > Poseidoniia > Poseidoniales > Thalassarchaeaceae > MGIIb-N2. Next base: position 1,249 of record PBDV01000003.1, on the reverse strand, counting down.
ATGATATTCTCAATCTTGCATGTTCATGTTCGCGATACAAGTCATGTAGTTTCAATCCTAACCACAGCAGGTTTCTTCCTCTCAGGAGTCTTCTTTGGGATGAAACATATTGATCAAGCATATCACGATATTTTTGCACTTAATCCAGTTGCAGTTTACATTGAATTAGGAAGGGCACTAACAACAGGAAATTTTGAAATTCTACAAACATCATACATTGTTCAAACATTGATATTCTCGTTTGTTTCACTTCTCATCGGATGTATTGTATTCGTCCGACATGAGGCACAAGCAATCAAACTACTATGAGGGATTCAAATGAATGCAATTGAACTAGATTCAGTAACCCTAGATTTCCCTGTTAAAGGAGGTGCTAGATACCTCAAGGAACAAGTTACTGGACGGTTTAGAACTGAGGGGCGCCGCACTCATCTTAGAGCATTGGACAAAGTGGATCTCAATATTCAACAAGGAGAAATCCTAGGAATTGTAGGCCCAAACGGCGCAGGAAAATCCACAATTCTAAGAGTAATGGCAGGCGTTTATTCTCCAGACGAAGGATTGGTAAGAACTAGAGGGAAATGCGTACTTTTGGCAGGAATTGGAACTGGGTTTCAATCAAACCTAACTGGGAGAGAAAATATTCGTTTGAATGGAAGTATCATGGGACTTTCAGACGAAGAAGTCGTGAATCGAATGGACGATATTATCGCTTTTTCAGAGATTCCGGCATTCATAGATCAACCGATTCGAACATATTCAATGGGGATGAAAGCTAGACTCGGCTTTGCAATAGCGGCCCATTTAGAGCCTGAAATTCTACTTATCGATGAAGTGATGGCAGTAGGGGATGCCGCCTTCCAAAAGAAATGCAAAGAACGAATTAAAGAGATGGTCAGTGGAGATACTACAGTAGTAATTGTTAGTCACAATATGGGTACTGTGAAGAACTTCTGTGATCGTGCAATTTGTATCCACGAAGGACTAATCCATACTTCTGGAGAAGGTGTTGACGATGCGATTTTAGCATATCAACAAATTCTTACAGAGGAGGAATGACATGACTCATGTAGCAATGATTGTCAGTAATCCTTGCGACCCAGATCCTAGGGTTGAGAAGGAAGCATCAACATTGTCTGATGCAGGGTATAATGTAACGATTCATGCATTTGATAGAGAGGGGGAACGAGAACAAGAAGCAAAATTAGAAGGAGTCCAAATAAAACGATACAGGGTTGGATTCACTCCA
>PBDV01000002.1 GCA_002718215.1 Methanobacteriota archaeon | reverse complement strand
TACTAAAAAGATGGGAGATGCCTGCATTGAATCGGTTGCATTTTTCACCGAACCTCAATTGTTGCAATCATTTATTGATGATATTAAGAGGCATTATTCAAGTATTGATTACATCGTTCATACGGATAGAATTTCTCGTACCTTGTATTTTTATTCACCAGAGGATTGGCCATTTTGGCATTTTTCCGACCTCGGGTATTCACCTTATGCTATAAACGCAAAAGGCGAATCACATTCCATATCTAACAAGCCAACTGGAAAAGGTTTTCACTTAGGTTTTAAGTCAACGACTTCACCTGATTCAGTAGCAACAATTTCAGATGAAAGGAGTAATTTGGGTTTACGTATTAGGTTACATCATAATAATGGAACATCTGCATTCTTTGGTTTTTCAGATTCGAATTCCAATTCATATCCTGTTCTAAAATTACAACAAGATCCTAATACCGTTCACATATTACTTGATTGGATTCGTTCAAAAAACAAACTCCTCGAGATTCCATTTTAACGCCAAGGATAAGAGAGAGCGCACCTATCAGAGTTCATGCAGCGCGCCTGGGTGTGGCTCATCGGGATTTTATTTCTGAGCCTTTCAGCAGCTCCTTTCATCACTGTGAGTGGAAATCAAGTCATTACATCTGATACTGTTTGGAGCGGTTCAATGACGGTAGATACGAGCGTAACAGTTTCCTCAGGTACTACATTGACTATTTCTGATGATGCTGATGTGAATATCACTCAAGATATTGCGATTGTTGTAGAAGGAACGTTGGTAATTGAATCTTCAACGAATTCTACTCCACACCTNTANGGTTCNTTCAGATATCCAACTAGTGATCGNCCNATTTGGCAAGGAATCCAGATAGTCAATGGTGGTTCATTGGTTGTTGGAGATGTGTTGATTGAATATGCTAGAGGAGCATTCGATATAGCAGGAACNGCAACANTTTCTTCNGAATCATCTCCNATGGCTCGNCACGTTCAGATTGGTTGGTATATCGATGGAGGNAGCATTAGTGTTCCAATTGATTCTTCTTTGAATTGTNACGATGCAGCNTCGAGTTGTTTATCGGTTAAATCAGCAAGTGTTAGTGTTCCTGNAGTAAATTCTACCNATTCATCATCAATAGTGGNAGTTGATGGNGGCTCCAGTTTTGATGCTGATTTATTGACTGGTATCGATCTAGGTGTTGGGCTTCAGATTTCATCTAGCTCTACAGTGNATGTAGAACGCATNGTTCTCCACGATGCTGGTGTTGGAGTTTCGCAATCTGGAGNAGCAACAGTGNACATTAATTCAATTGAATTTAGTGGNAAAAATGGAATNGGNATTGATTGGAGNGGGGNTTCAGGNGCTCAAATTAGTAATTTNACTGTNGATNCCCAATCAACACTNGGAACAATATTGCATTCTGTAAATTTNGGCTCNGGTTCGTTACATGGAGTTTCATCNATNGGGAGCTCTGATGAAAATACAGCCTTCTACCTTGATGTCTCTGGNACNCTTGATTTNCAAGATGTACANGCNGANAATTACACTGATGGAATAGTNGCCCGNGGTTCAGGAAATATTGATTTGAATGCAGTAGANCTTGATGTTTCNAGCCGTCTTATTGATGCAGTNGGTGNGATTTCNATTCACGCNTCTCAATCAANTTGGNNTACNGAATCTCAAGGTGCAATTCTTGGTAATGATTATTCNAATTTGTCTGNAATTACAATATCTGGCACGTCTTCTGCTTATTCNGCAATTGAAATGATTACAGGNACNCATTCTCTTGTATCTGTAGATGTTTCTCGTCCTTATCTNTCNTCAGANAGNAGNTCAACNGGNATTCGTGCAATCTGGGCAGATGTTACGATGGATGATGTTTCAGTTAGTGGGTGGTATTTTGGTTCAAAAATNAATCAAGATTCTACAGTGGTTGCCAATACTCTCAATGTCANTGGAGGAGGAAGAGATGGNGGNGCCTCAATTCTAGTGGATGGAGGGGCATTCCATGCCTCCTCATTGATGACNNCAGATTCAGATCATGGNCTNAAAGTGGTTAACGGAACTGATGTACNTGTGGANACATGGGTTGCATCAANNCATCGAGATTTTACATTNGAAATGATGGATGGAACAGTTGCNATAATTCGTAACCTTCCNTCCTTTGCAACTTCTGCACAGAGNGATGCNTTTGGNGANGGNTCTCTTCATTGGGGTGGTNCAAGTTCTACNAGAGTAAACATTNTNGATTCCCATAGATTGATTGAAGCAGATATTTCNNTTACTGATTTAGGNGGCCAATCTATTGAAGGNGCAACAGTTGAGAGTTTTGGATTCANCGAATTTTCAGANAATTCAGGANTAGTAACTTTGCCTGTATTGGAGACNGGAGAAACANCNGTAACAGCNTCCAAAGATGGAATTGGAACCACTGTTCGANTATCCACNAATCCGNCAACAATTCAACTNCCTCTTCTTCCTTCATCTGGTCCATGGNTNATNGGANCTGGAATTACTGCNATTTTACAGAATGGNGAATATTCCTTACCNGANGATNTGACAATAGAATCAGGAGGGGCCCTCCATCTCATCAATGCTACAATTTCATTGAATTCTGATGCANTATATACCTCAAATGGTGGCACATTGTTTGGAATTCAAGGGANATTGAATGGGGGNTCAGGTCTTCATGGTTCTAGTTTCCCTTCNACAGCTTATACTGGCGANCTAATNGTNAACCAATCNNTAACAGTNAATTGTACTCAGTTTGCAGANGCACAGGGNTCGTTCACTCAATCCATTGCNGTAGGTCCTGGTTGTACTTTNACAGTGGTTGGAAGTGTTGAAGATAGTGTTTCATTGGAATCGGGGGCTTCTGTTCTCGTANAATCNTCNATTCAAGTTCGAGTATTNGATCGAGGNTTTCCTGTTGAAGGNGCCCAAGTAATAGTNGGTGCATTGGAGATGAGTACTGGCACTGATGGAGTTGCTACTGGTTCAGTAATAGCGGCNAGATACTTNGAGAGNGGTAATTCAATAACTGGAATTGCAACAATAATCGTTCGACANCAAGGAGTTGAAAGTTTGAAGTCNTGGGATACAATTTCTNCCTTNAATGANGANATCAGTGTCTCCACATTATCNTCAGGAATGTTGACNGAATGGACTAGAATTGAACCTAGATTTTCCCCAGTTCATTTGTTGGGTGACCTCATAGTNCCTCAAGGNGTCACATTACAACTTCTNCCNCAATCATCACTNCGAATNGGGNCAAATATGAACCTNGGAATTCAAGGAAATTTCATNTCAGAAGATGCAACAATTACNGGATATGATTGGGGAGAATTCAGAATCGAAGGTGTAGCNGATATTTCNGGNGGNCAAATAACCGGAGGGCCAATTGTTGCATCAAACAACGGAAATTTGGTCATTGATGGCGCAGTTCTCAACGGTGCNCCAATAGATTCCACAACTTCNTCAACNGTTTCTATTTCAGAATCTAGATTACTTGGTTCAAGCACTTGTCTTTCAGGTGGNGAATCGAGTCATTTGATTGTTACANATACAATTTTTGAATCNTGTATCCAACAAGGNATTCTTGCNTTTGGTTCAGANGTACAATTGAATCAAATTTCATTGNATGCNGGNAATGGTCATGGAATATGGCTTCAATCAGCATCTGGAAATGTAACNGANCTAGATNCTACGAATCATACAGGNCGAGCNGCTCTTTTCTTACAAGATACCGATGAATTATCTATTGTTGGNGGNATTTACAANGCTTCTCTTGAACCTGCATTGATGGCTCAATATGTGAGAGAATTGAACATTTCNGGAGGACTTGTTATTGCTTCTACAGGAGCAATGTTCGAGGAATCATCAGGNACAGTAATTGGATTATCTGCAGAAAGTGGAGGAGGNGCAGCGGTTGGAATTTATGTTGATGGNAGTACNTCTAGAACCCTCACATTNTCNTCNATCAATGTGGATGGTTATGCGACAGGAATGGAGTTAATTGGAGACAAAGATGATTTAGAAAATGATCCAATTCAAATNTTGTCTTCAAATATTGATGCGCCATTATCTATCTTNGGCCAGAGTCTCCCTTTCCATTTCNTCAATACAGTACTTACCGGNGATGTAGAATTGATNTCTACTGCATTTAGTTTTGAAGCAGCTCTCATTTCTTCTNCACCTGGAGGTCAAATTAGTGTTACAGATCCTGCCATTCTTAGTATTGGAGAATCAAGAAAAGTNGTCNTTGAAGATATAGATGGCAATTTGCTTGAATCAGGGAGTNCAGAAATACGTGTGCCNATTTTCCATCCTTCTTTAGAGGAACAATCCATTACTNCATTGCAGGGAGAATTTNCNANAATNATTCATCGAGTTGTTTCAGAAAGTAGCGATTTATCTACAAATCAAGCAAGNATCGAAGCATATTCCAGTGGATANCTCCCTTCTACCTCAACTTTAGNACTAAATGATGNTGANNCCTCAGATATCNTACTTTCATTATCTCCAAATCATGANCCAACAATTTCNATTANAACTCCAGTAAATGGATTTGAAGNCNATATGAATGAGGCATTAAACCTCAACGCGTTAGCTANGGATGAAGATCCAGCACACNCATCTTCATTGATAATTACGTGGACCTCTTCACCGGTAGGAGNATCAGAAAGNAANCAAATTGGAACTGGCTCTGAGATTATCTATTATCCNGATCAAGCNGGNTCATTCATTTTGTCTGTTGTTGCTAGAGATATTTCNGGAGGCACTGCCGAATCATCAATCATGATAGAAGTATTACCTCCAGACAATGATTTGGATTTCATAGATACATGCCCTAGNTCAGGGGATGANCCTTGGTTTGANCCTGTAGAACTTCGACTATGTGGTCCGGATGAATTTGATGATGATGANGATAATGATGGATTACCAGATACATCNGANGACTTNCCACTCGACCCTTGTGCATGGCAAGATACAGATGCAGACGGNCGTCCAGATTTNCTNGAAAATGATTGTATTACTANCTTGATAGAAGATGATGATGATGATAACGANGGTCTGAAGGATGATGTCGATAATGACCCTAAGGTNCCATANGTTGCTGATTCGAATGCGGATGATGAACCATTGATTGTAACTTTACTTTCACCAGGGGTTGTATTGCCGTTGATTNTNATNATCATTGCNACNATANTNTTAGTNNGACAACGCCNAGAAAATGAGNGATAGGTGNCCNAATGTCTGAATTCTCCGCTATCNTGAATGATAGNTCATCAGTTGTAGGNTTNGTAGCNATNGGATTCATTTCAGCAATTGTTCTAATCGATGGTATTCGATACATGTCNATGGAAAGAGAAGTTCCAAGATTAGGATNTTTACCNCGTGGAGGATTTGCNTGGTCNACNACAATTCGAATGGAATATGAGAGGAATTGGGCNAATGTGATTACAATATTGGTAATGAGNATCATGCCCTATNTGCTNGATCCGATTCTNAACATNCCAACTTTACAGGTNATTCTATTTCCTCTAGTATTGGGGGGCATGCTCNTTTTACAATTGGTTCCTAAANGATATGCAATNACAAAGGATAAATTAAGCGCAGATGGATTNACTTTCGATTGGGAAAATGTGGTTTGGAAGGGNTGGAAAGGTGGCAGTCGAATAGTACTCCAACGTAGTGGTTGGTGGATATTAGCTCCATTACCCCTGGGTGGTTCAACAGAAGACCTTGAACAAGCAGCCCTTAGAATTGAAGCAGCAGTTTCTGGAAGGTGGGAAGAAATCGAAAACATCCTATCTGAACAAGAATGAACACACTCGCAACCATCAAAGGCGGACCCCTAGAGGTCATATCATGGCCGACCACCCAGACAACGAACCCATCCTTTCCTATGCTCCTGGAAGTTCAGAACGTGCAGAACTTCAAGTGGAGATGGATCGACAAATGAGTGAAGTTGTGGAAATACCTTGTATCATCAATGGTGTTGAGATNTTTACTGGAAATACAATGACTCAGGTTATTCCGCATAATCATGGCCATATATTGGCAAATGTGCATCTTGCAGGCCCAGAAGAAATGGAATCAGCGTGCCAATCAGCAGTTGATGCTCAAGAGAATTGGATTGCAATGGGTTTGGAAGAACGTTGTGCTATTTTTGAGAAAGCAGCGGATTTACTTGCCTCTACTTGGAGATCTAGAGCCAATGCTTCTACCATGCTGAATCAATCAAAGACTGCCTTTCAAGCAGAAATTGATGCAGTTTGTGAGTTGGTAGATTTTTGGCGATTCAATACATATTATGCAAGAAATTTTCACGCAGATCTACAGCCCCTTGTTTCACCGGAGGGAGTTGAAAATAGTACGGAAATCCGCCCATTGGAGGGTTTCGTCCTTGCAATTACGCCATTTAATTTCACAAGTATAGCAGCAAACCTTCCTAGCGCCCCGGCAATAGTCGGATGTACTGCAGTTTGGAAGCCCAGTAGAAATTCTATTCATTCGAATTATGTGATTATGCAATTGATGATGGAAGCAGGATTGCCTCCCGGAGTAATCAATTTCATTCCAGGATCAGGTGCTGACATTGCAAGTGCAGCATTACAAAATCCCCATTTTGCGGGTGTTCATTTTACAGGTTCTACTGAAACATTCAATGGATTATGGGAACGAATTGCTGGTTCACTTGGTAGTCTGATGTCTTATCCTCGAATTGTAGGTGAAACTGGTGGAAAAGACTTCATTGTTGCTCATCCGAATTGTGATCATCGAGCCTTGTTAGTTGCTTTACTTCGCGGTTCATTTGAATATCAAGGCCAGAAATGTAGTGCTGCTAGTCGAGCGTATATTCCACGATCTGTTTGGGAAGCGATTGAAGGAGAATTTGTTGAAGAAATCGGCAAAATTACAATGGGAGACGCGCGTGATTTTACCAATTTCATGACTGCAGTAATTGATCAACGATCTTTCGATAATATCACCGGATACATTAGCCGAGCAACAGCAGATCCAGATTGCAGAATATTATGTGGTGGCGGTAGTGACGATTCGGAAGGCTGGTTTATCGAGCCTACAGTCATTATTTGTGAAGATCCCAATTATGAATCAATGATTGAGGAGATTTTTGGCCCTGTGTTATCAGTATACATTTACGAAGACGAAAATTTCCTTGAAGTCCTTTCAATGTGTGATCAAGCATCATCTTATGCGTTGACCGGTTCTATTTTTGCTAATGATGAGAATGATATTCAGACTGCATTCAATGCTCTAAGATTCACTGCTGGAAACTTCTACATCAATGACAAACCAACTGGTGCAGTTGTGGCACAACAACCGTTTGGTGGCGCACGTGCTAGTGGCACCAACGACAAAGCAGGAGGGCCTCTGAACCTTCTTCGATGGATAAGTCCTAGATCGGTAAAGAGAACGTTGTCTCCTCCTCATGATTGGGGTTATCCGTTTTTACAACCAGATGAATAAATCGACGGACTGATTCAATGCTCTAGACATAAGTATTCCAAGGACATTGCTAAGGTTGAATAGCCTCTTCGAAGACCTGCCGACTCCTTGGCCCCACCATCTGACTCATCTTTTGGCTCCCGGGACAAGGACAGAAATAGAATGTCTAAAGTTTGGAAAAAGCGAAGGTCAAGAAACAGATTTAAGACAATTCCAACCAACACAGTTTTGAGAATTAGACGTAAATTAAGACCGATTCGAAATTCCGGAATAGCAAGAAGAAAGAGAGTCCGTCGAAGAACATTTACGCCAATAATTATACAACAAAATTTCAATCAAGATTTTCAATTAAATTGGGTATGATTAGGCAACTATTGATGACTCGTCGAGGAGAGTGGGAGAATGGGTGAGCCGGTGGAGGAGAGAATTGAGTTTCTCGCGGCAGAGATTTCACGCCATTCAGAATTGTATTACAATCATTCAGCACCTGAAATTTCAGATTCGGATTTCGATGCATTATGGGATGAATTGAAGCAATTAGATCCAGAAAATGAAGTCCTTCACAAGGTAGGCCCAGAGCCATTGCCAGGTACAGTAAAAGTGGAACACATGTTCCCTATGCGTTCTTTGGATAAGGGCACCACTGATGATGATTTGACGCATTTTGTCACTCAATCTACATCCGGGGGAATTCAATATCTAGCTCAACCAAAATTGGATGGTTCAGCACTATCACTTGAGTATGTAGCAGGGAATCTGCATCGAGCAGCAACGAGAGGCAGCGGTGAGAGAGGAGAGGATGTGACGTTGAATGCCAAGTTGGTAGCCAATATTCCTACTCGTCTAAATCACCCGTATACCATTCATGTAAGGGGGGAGGTGGTAATGCCTCTAGCAATTTATGAAGAGAAGTATAGCCATGTTTCCCCCAACCCCCGAAACCTCTGCTCAGGTGCATTGCGTCAAAAGCATGGAGAGGGAAAGGCCAAAGCATCTGATTTGGTATTCTGCGCTTACGATGTAAAATTCCCAAAAGATTCGCCTGAGGTTAGATTCGATAGCGAATTGTTGCATTGGTTACAGAAGGTAGGAATCGAACCAGCACCTTGGCAAATTTTTCAATCAGAGAATCCTCAAGATGAAATGATCAAATATACAGAAGAATGGAGTTTGAAGCGCTCATCATATGAGTATGAAATTGATGGGATTGTATTCAAGTTGGACGAATTAAACCATCGTGAAAGACTAGGAGAAACTGCCCACCATCCTCGTTGGGCATTGGCATGGAAATTCCCATCACAAGAAGCGCATTCAGTTCTCCTCGATGTTGATTGGCAAACGGGAAGAACCGGTTCTGTAACCCCAGTTGCTAGAATTGCGCCCCAAATGGTTGGTGGAGTAACAGTTGAAAATGTTACATTGCATAATGTTGGTGAAGTAGAAAGATTGGGAATAAAAATTGGCGACAAAGTCAAAATTACGAGAAGAGGAGACGTAATTCCAAAAATCATAGAAAACCTTGGACAAGCATCTTCAACAGATTTGGATAATCGATTTCATGCAGACGGAACTCCATTTTCCGGCGCATTATCATTTCAGAATATTATAATTCCAGAAGAGTGCCCTGCATGTAATCGGAAACTGATTATGGAGGGGGCATTTCTCAGGTGTTTAGCATTAGAGTGTGATGCTAGAACTGCACGCGCTCTTACATATTGGTGCCGCACGTTAGAAATGGATGGCATTGGTGAGAAATTAATTGAGGCATTACTCGAAAAAAGCCTAATTGAAACAATTGCTGATTTATACCGCCTTAATCATTCACAATTATCGAAATTAGATCGAATGGGGGACAAGAGTGCAAACAATGTTCTCGAAGAACTTGCAAAGACTAGAACCTTGAATTTAGCAAAATTCCTTCATGCTTTAGGTATGGAAAGGATTGGACCAGAAGTTGCAACTGCAATTTCGCAACATTTCATTTCTCTCGATAATATTCTTGGTTGGATTGAGACAGGAGATGACGAAGAATTAACTGTAATTGATGGGATTGGAGAAAAGGTGGCGGCAATTTTCCGAGAGGGAATTTCAAAACGTAAATCACTCATTATCGAACTCACAGAATTGATTACTGTGATTGATGAAACAGAATCGTCAAGTGGAATTTTTGATGGAAAATCGTTTTGCATTACAGGAACTCTTTCCCGTCCTAGAAAGGAAATTGCACTCGCCATCAAATCACTAGGAGGCAAAGTAGTTTCCAGTGTTTCAGGAAATCTCGACTACCTTGTTGCAGGTGAATCTGCGGGTTCAAAATTAGAGAAAGCGAAAAATCTTGAAGTGAATATTCTAGATGAAAATGACCTTGAGACATTGATGAACGGGGCAACCAATCCAACATCAGAAGAATCTATCCAAAAATCCTCTAGTTCAACCGGAACTTTGGATGATTGGATGTAATCATCTAAGTCTTATTCCCTCTTGCCTCTAAATAACGCGAATATCAAATTAAGAATTTCACTTATCCACATAACTATCATCCGTATAACATTCCAGAAGGCTGAGAAGAGGCTTCTTCCTCTTCCATTTTTCCTAGATGAGCTTCAAGCATTTCTCGAATTTGTTCTTCAATTCTTTCTGCTTCTTCGATCAGTGGCTCTGTAGGTAATGAAAGGTTAGGAAATAGTAAATCCAATTTTTCAATTATTCGAGCAGCAGCTCTAGCATCTGGAAGTCCAGCTCCAGGCGGTCCATTTGCTTCAGCAAGGATAGCAAAAGTATCGAGTCCACGTCGTCGACATTCCCCCAACAATAACCCAGTCATTCCAGCAATTACGCCTTGTGATAGAAGTGGGATTTCCATTTTCTCAAGACGCTCTCTTGTTGCAGGAGTAGCCCCAATTCCAAGCAACGTATCAGTTGAATCATCATCATCAATAATCTCATGAGCATGCTCATCAGTATGAGAAAAAGAATCAATCAAAACTCCACCTGCAACCTTTGCATTCTTTGACCAGTCAAGAAGAACTTCACTCAAAGGAAGGGCCATTTCATTTCGAATAGGTATTTCCGAAACGATGAGAATTAATTTGTCGCAACCATCAACATTGCATACAGGTTCTCCTGCATAGAATCTCAGAGGGGGCATTGGTTGCCCATCTTTCACCAAACAGACCGCGGGGAGTCCAGATGCTCTTACTCCTCCAACGAATGTTAGTTCTAATTGTTCAACAAGATAATGTGCTACAATTGAAGTGACATAACTTACTGATGGAAAACATGTGATTACTAACGCTCCTTCTGCATCCACGCTTTCACTCACTTTCAGGATTGGTTCGGTGCTCATGGCACCCCGTACGTGTCGGTGGAATTAATCATTGGGCCGTTACATGTCGTATCAAGGGGGAGACGAGATGACAGTACCAGCACACCAACTTTCCCCATCTTCATGGAATAATTATGAGTCATGTCCAAGGAAGTACTGGCTTTCACGCCAACGTCTTCCTAGAAAAGCTGGAATGGCTGCTACGATTGGTACAGCGGTTCACGATAGTGTAGAAGATATGTGTAATCTGGATCTTTCTGCACGTGATGCAGAAGAGGTTGGTTGGCTACCTCCAACTGCGAAAGCAATTCTAGATCTTCATTGGCAAAAAGAGAAGGAAATTTTCCTTGGGACGCCACGACATCCAGCCTTCAAAGATGGCGAAATTATTCGTGCTCATGATTTGCTCATTGGTTCACTTAATCTATTGATTTCTAATGCTCAAATCGGTAAAGTTCGCATGTCTGAAGTTACTGTAGAACAATGGAGAATGGTACAAGATACGGTTCTAGCAGCCGAAGGAACTCTTCGTTCTACTTGTGGTCGATTAATGGGGCGACTAGATTTATTGGTAAAGGAATTAGATGAAGACAGGAACCCAGTTGGATGGATTGTTGCCGATTTGAAAACTGGAAAAATGCCTACTGGGGGACTTTACGATACTGTTAGTCGTCAATTACGGTTTTACCGAGATATGTTATTGTCAATTAATCCAAATGCACCACGCGTTCGAGCTCAAGGTTGGTATTCTGCTGGGCCCAAGGTATACGAAGCCGAAGGCCCCTCAGTTCTCGATGATGCATTCAGAGCTTGGGAAGGCATGGCAATTACCAAAGAGCCATTAGAAGCCACTCCCAATGATGAATCATGTCGATTTTGTGAATGGAAAGCTTGGTGCCCATCTTGGTTCCATTCCCGTTCAAATGGTGGCCTTCCTCCCAGTGAGGGTTTGTTCAGAGAGGAGGTTGCAATCGTATTACAGTTCGATGGAGATAGTGGAGCTTGCATGGTAGAATTACTCACTTCAAAGGATGAAGAGGGAGGAATTATCCCTTCAGGACGAACAGTAGGAATTGTTTGCAAAGGTCAAGCATTGGATCAAATGCGTGCAGTTATGGAATCGGATCATAGAGGTGCAGTATTCCTTGGTTCGATTCGTTCCAATGCTCGCCCTTGGATGATGGGAGATTGGAGTGAAGTACTGCCATGGACACCGTTATTGGAATCGATTCGATAGATTCTATAACATATTTCGAATCATATTTTTCGCATCATTATTCAAAGGACTTGCCGGTGAACATAACCAACGAATGTAACCAGGATCTTCTTTTGCAACAGCAAGAATATTTCTCGATTTATGCTTGCCAAAAGAGATGATAATTTCTTCACCATTCTTGCGTAATCGCCCCCCAGTTCCCTCAATTGGTTCAAGNTCATCTAACCCNGGACCNAGTTCATTNCCNTNTGAATTNCCCATTGTAATCCAATTTTCAATTTCGGTTACAGAACGNCGAAAATATTGAGGATATTTCGCAATCCATTTCCAAAGAAGAAGAAGGGTAGCACCTGCATCNGCAGCAGCATTGTGTGCATTATCCAATGAGATGTCTGCNCCTCGACACAATGTTCCAAGGTCATGNCTNCCTGGAATTCNAAGNCTCTTAGCAAGTCGGAGAGTATCGATCATNGCATGAGGTTTGGGNGNCAAAGATCCAATTCGGATATATTCCGCNGTCAATAATGGCCAATCATATCGTTGTATGTTGTGGCCGATTATCACAGATCCATCAATCAAATCATGAATTTGTTCGGCATGTTTTGCAAAGGGGCCTTGTCCCTTTACATCTTCATTGTAAATTCCGTGGACAGAACTTGCATTTNCTGGAATNTTACATTGAGGATTAACNANATTCTCTAATGTAATTANNTCTCCTTGATGATNACTTCCTACCAACGCATACTGTACTATTCGATCTCGGCGTGTATCTAATCCAGTGGTCTCCAAATCNAATGCCAGAACCCTTTGTCCTTGAAACGGGTCCTCCACCATATGTTNCCNTTAACATCGACCGTTTTTCATTCATCGNGTTGAATTAANGATTCATTATTGACGAAAATNGCAATCAATTAAGCGTCAGGGCTAAACGATGACAGTTTGGAGTTAGCCATATGAAGAGCCGGCGTAGTGTAACTGCCAGTTTCATTGTCCTCGTTCTTCTGAGTGTTTCTTTGGTTGGATGCACTGGNGTTTTAGCTCCAATTTCNCCAACAGCTCGTTTAGAAGTAGATGTTGANANTATCCATGTCGGTGAAGCAGTAAATTTCGANGCTCGCTCTTCCACCAGTCCAGACCCAACCATCATCACTTCTTATTTGTGGGATTTTGGATTAGTTCAACGNAATTCGACAAATGGATATGTAAGTCAAGTATTCAATGAACCNGGAAGATANGATGTTCAATTAACAGTAGTNAATGATGTAGGAGGAGANGATTCAGTTAGTGTTTCGATATATGTTAATGCGTTACCAACTGCTGCAATNTCTGGNCCAACTGCAGTCAAGACTGGGTCAATGGTAACTCTTGATGCATCATCTTCAATTGATCCTGAAGGNGGANTTCTAAGTTTTGAATGGGATGTTGATTGGTCAATTGATTCTAATGGAGATGGGAATTTTCAAAATGATGTAGATGAAACCAATTCNACTTTGACTTTCTTACCGGATTCTTCAGGAGATCGCCGTGGTTCACTAACNGTGNTTGATGACAAGGGTGCAACATCCACNACAACTTGGGAAGTTCGNGTGTTGGAGCGNACATTCAATGTTACATGGCGTCAACAAAGCATGAAGGTATCATGGGACGGATATTTGGAACAAGGTGAAACNTACGAAATATCTCATATCCCTGCTGATGGGTTTAGAATTTANCAGTTCAATGGAACCCTTACACTTGCACGAGATATTGTTCCAGCACAATGGCCNGAAGATAATTTCACCATGGTATTGTCAATTCCAGAATCNAGTTGGAATGNNAAAGTAGANACTCAACAGGANTCNCCAACNAGTAATTCAACNGGTTCCATAGAAGGTGAGAANCTCAANCCNTATCCAACCGAACCAACNACTTANACTGCTGATTCNCCNGATGCNTTGNTGGAAACATTACTTTCTGAACCNGGNGCTAGATTTGGTCAAGGTGAATGGATTTGGAAACTTACTGCTGANCAGGCAGATCCNGATTTGATTGATGAAATNGATCCNGATCCNGGAAATGATTGGNATTTAGANNTCGANTTCATTGTTTTAGTTCCAGTAATTCTTGAAGTAGGNATGCNTTGATTCTATACTTGGAAAAGGAATCCCTTAGAACTGGAAACNGGTGGGAGAGACAATGGCGACCTCNATTCAGATAACTAAAGCGTCCTTGCGNAATAGNGTAGTTGTCGANGTTGAAGTATGGATGGATGANCCTGAAGACNNTGATTTCTCACCANGAGCTAGAATGTCTGATGGNCAATTGNATATTCAGAATGAAGGNCANGACGACGTATTTTCAACATTTGAATTAGAAGAAGAGATGCAAATTATTGCTGAGCGCGATCGCTTGATTGAACTTAGAATAAAGTTCGGCGTTCATGGAATGCATGGAATATTGACTCACAAAACACCGCTTCCTCGTACTGGTCCAAATGCAAAGAAGTTAGCAGAATCTCGATGGAAGACATTACTTCCGTTGGAAATATCATCCTAAAGACTGTGTTTTTGTAACCGAAATGTGGGCCCCCGGGTCCTCCCAACAACCATTCAAGTGCTTTCATAACCAAATATAATCATGGGCAATCAAAAGCAAGCAAGAGCAGAACGATTGAAACGTGAAATCCGAAAATACATTCGATCCAACCCCGAATGTACTGCTAGTCAGATTGTCGCTCATCTAAGCATTGATCTTAGAATGAGAAATCATGGTTTGACTCCTCGAAAGGTTGGATTTTTCATTCCAAGATACGTGAATGATGTTGGTTGGCGTTTAGATAGTACCACTGGTAAACGCCTCTATTCATTGGCAGAATAATGTGTTCTAACCGAGGGGGTTAAACCGAAGGCGTAGGTCCAACGGTCGTTGGACCCATAGTGTAGTCTGGATATCACATGAGCTTGCGGAGCTTGTAACCCGTGTTCGAATCGCGGTGGGTCCGCCAATATCTCTTCAATTTCATGCTTTGAGACATTTAGCGAGTTTATATGTCCCGATTAATTGATGAACTCTAGGAAATAGTGGTGGTCGTGAAGGATAAGGCAACTTTCAATTTGAGTCTTCAGAGCGCTGAAGAAATCATTGAGAAAAACAGTGGAGATGATGGTCTTCGTTACGATTTGATTTACATTGATCCTCCATTTGGTCTTCAGAGAGAATTCCATATGACTGAAGCAGATGGGACCAAGAAATCATTTCAAGATTCTTGGGCTAGCTATGATGATTACATTGACTGGTTAGCGAGAATTATTGATGGCTTGTTTGGTTTGCTGAAGAAAGATGGTTGGTTGTACAGTCACAACAATTTCGAAGGAAATGCCTTGGTTCTTGGTAAAGTTGAGCCACGTGTAAGAAAATCCTTCTACACCAATATTTCTTGGGTAAGATCTCATCCTAAAAATAATATAAAAATTGGTTGGGGAAACATTGTCGATTCGATAATGGTGTTAAGGAAAGGTAAACCATTTTTTGATGTTGAATACTCCCCACTCGATGAAAAATATGCCGCAAATTCCTTTCGTAATGAGGATGAACGCGGTAGGTATGCACTTGCTCCTGCGACTGGTGAAAAGTCAAGACCAGGCCATCAATATGAGTACAAAGGCATGAATCCAACATTTGGATGGCGTTATACTGAAGAGAAGACCAAGGAATTGGACGAGCAAGGTTTGATTCATTTTGGAAAGAACAAACCATACAAGAAAATCTACTTAGAAGATTCTAAAGGTCCTCCTGTTCAGAACATTTGGTCTGATATCTACAATCTAACTAGAACAGAAAAGAACAAACGAAGCTATCCTACACAGAAACCTCTCAAGATGATGGAACGCATTATTCGTACATCCTGTCCACCTGATGGAAGAGTATTGGATCCATTTTGTGGTAGTGGCACTACTGCAATTGCAACCATTAGGGTTGGNGGNAATCGTAGTTGTGACACTCATGATGTGAGTNAAGAAGCTATAGATCTTGCACAGAAAGCCATTGATGANGAAAAATCCCAAAATTCGGANTTAACTCAATCTAAATTGGATGATTATTCTCATTGAACGATAATCAAGGTCCTGCTTATCAAGGACNATCGTTTGGACCAAATATGGCTGTTGAACTTTCTCGTCGTGTAGATTGGCCAATGATTGATCCNGCACANGTTGTNTACTATCCAGTCTATTGGGATTTAGCCCATCGNTTNTTTGANGAATCATGGGAATTGNTTTGTGGTNTTGATTANCCTTCAATNATATCTGATATGCGCCTTGGNTTNCCNGCAGTATCCACATCNTCCACTCATCATTCTCCATTNCGNTATGGAGATACAGTGAACTGTCGACTTTGGGTATCCAATGTAGGTAAATCATCGACNATTTGGAATTATTCATTCACAGATCANAATGGAAGATTGGTTTGGACCGCGGAAGTCACNACAGTTTGNGTNAATCTAGAATCATTTGACNCANTAGAAATTCCNGAAAAATTGGCTGTTGCTTTGCGCAGTTGTGGAGAGGATTGATGGTAGCCCCGATAATGGGTTTGTATGGATGCACCTCTTTCTATCAAGTGGGATGACGATGAACCAACATCCGAAAGCAGGATTGTAATCCCCGTTTCTCCAACTCCTATGATTCCAAAATCGATTGGAATTATTCTGATTTTAGGCGGGCTTTTTGCTCTTCTTAGTGGAGGTGCTAATCTTATTGAAGCATCTTCTGATGAGTCTCTTGATCCTTCGGCTGTNGAACCATTGGCCCAACAAATTCGAAGTGGTGGAGAGAATATTANTGCNGAAGAAATCGTAGAATTTTATGACGAATTGGAATCAAGAGGGTATTATTTGTATCTTGGTTTGTTTGAATTTACTGCTGGAATTTGTTTGATAGTCGGGGGATTTTTCCTCTTTCGATTGAATAAGATTGGCATAAGAATTGGAGCGACTGGTGGGATATTATTGATTGCAGATGCAATAGTGGGCGCATATTTCCTATCTACTACAGATGCACCATCTGAATTGTTGACACTGACCTTGAATATTCTTCAAGGNCTAGTGACAATGTGTGGANTATTTTGTACAATTTTGCCTTTCGTTCCACTTATGTTTGCAGGGGCAAGTCAAGCNTTGAAGAAAGAAACACTCGANGANAAATTCAGAAGANGNTTATCCGAATCAGAGTGAATCAGGTTTTGGCCATTTTTTCTTCAGGACTTCTNTAAGGTCATCATTCATTTTAGCATCCCACCAATTTGCTCTTCTCCAAATAGCATAACGTCCTCTGACTCCTCTCAAATCGGCTCCATCTAGTTTAGCATCTTGAAAATTTGAGAGATTTAACTTGGCTTTGGTCATTCTTGCGCCCCTTAAATCNGCCCCATCTAAAGCGCATTTCATTAGATCAGTTCCNATCAAGGATGCATTTCGAAGATCTGCACCNGCTAGATTAGATCCTTGTAAATTGGAACCATCGAGAATGACTCTTCTCAGATTTGCTCCTTGCAAATCAGTTTCTCTGAGNTCTTGATCAATCTTTGATTGAAANGACCAATCTACNTTTTCAGAATCATCAGTTGATTCTTCTGACATTATTGAATCACTGGGCTCTGGAATCAAGATGCGCTCGACCCTCATTTGTGAGAATCATGAATCTGTTTTTATCAGGGTGAGCCTCTGAGTATTCTAGTCTACCTTGTTCTCTAAGTCGGTTAAGATACAGAGAAATATTCCACTTTTCTACTTCATCNGCATCATGGCCAGCATCAACAAAGAGCTCTTTGAGTTCTCTAGGAGGTGAATCGATTTGCCCCTCCACTTCTCTAAGATAATGAATTGCAGCGAGAATCATATCNGGCTTNTTCCTTAATCNGCATGTTTCAACTAGAGACCTGAATGCGGAACCACGTTCAGGCATTCCACTTGTTCTNGCTGCTTCACGGGCTGCTTCAAAGGCACTCTCTCTTCGATCACGAACTTTCTTCAAAGCACTAGACCATTGTTCATCTGCGCGAAGTTTGAGTATTTCTGCAGTTACTACCTGCTCAGTACCACGAAGATCNATCTTTGCGTTACCTACACGGATGGAGAGTCTTGCTTCAGGAGCNCCGTTCNCANCTCCNNCCATTCGCCCACCTAATGCCCCTACCATTCTNNAGGTCGTCTTAACCGTTACCGTGGAANAGAACTCTGNATTTTGCCTAGAATTCCCCCACCATTTTTGAGGACGTCCTATCAGTCAACGTCCATGACGGCGTCCGTGGCCCCCNCCTCTTCTCGTCTGAAGGGACTGGTAATCGCCTTGCTAATGGTTGGTTTGAGTATGGGNCCTTTAGTNGGTTCAGTAACTGCTGAAACAACAGTGACTCAATTTGGAGGGGGCTTAGATTCTGTATCATTGACAGGNAATGGAACTGTGGATTTAGATTTGGAAAGAAACACTACTGTGACCAGCGCATCCTTTGAGGTTAGATATGAGGTAACAGATCCTACTCCTGGTGCTATTCAGATGGATATCGGTGACGACGGTTTACATGAATGGAGGTTTGGTGGCACNCGAGATGGAGATTTAGGTAAGCAGACAAGATTNTCTGATAATAGCNCCACAGCATCTTCTACATTGGTTCCTGGAAATTGGTTACCAACTTCATGGACATTTGATGTACCAACAGANGCTGATGTTNATACTGCNGATCTGAACCTTTCATTCGAACCNGATGTTGGAGGTGCNGTAATTTCTTCAGGNTCTCTAGATGATATGGTGTCTGCAGATATTGATGGCGATGGNATCCATGAAATCATNGTACTTGATCGNGAACATTCTGCAAGCAATGGTTCAGGTTCCCATCTTGGTATTGTAGATTGGACATCNTCTTCTGGTTTTAGTTCAGTTTCNTGGGTGTGGACTTGNGCAGGAGGAACCAACATAATGATTGGAGATGCAAACAACGATTCTCANGATGACNTATTCCTTCAAGATTCNACNAANGGCTCGGTATGTTTNCATCTTGCAAATTCAACGGGATTATCTGCTTTCAATAATATTTCATTGACTGAAGCNGGTGCTTTGGTTGATTCATATGTTGATGATGTAGATTCAGATTCTCAGGCAGATNTAGTATTCATCACAGGTACAGGNGATCTTGGTGTCGCATTAAGTGGNACNGGTTCGTATTCTACATTNGTCAATGTATCTGTTCCATCAAACTCCAGTGGCGGAGGNGGCCCTGGAGGNGGAGGAGGCCCTGGNGGNGGAGGCGGAACATCCACTCTTTCAGANATAGTTTCAATTGACCTCTGGTCTGGAGTCAAAACTGCTGCAGTTGCAGAAGAAAGCGANGCTCATGTTTCATTTTGGAATTTTAGTGGTACTCCTGGTGCATATGCATGGGTTCANGGAATGGTAGAAGCTTACGATCTTGAAACATCATTGCAAGTTGTAGATATTGATNGCGATGGTGANCCAGATCTAGTTGGAAATGATGCTATGACTGGNTACACCACTGCAATTTGGGATGGCTCCACNTTCACNTCNACNACTNCTCAAGTNGTTTACACCAANNCTCCNGTCTTTGGAGATTGGGATGGAAGTGGGAATAACCGTGCATTGCTGATTGATACAGGTACACCNGATGGTAGTGATAGTACATTTACNGGNAGTATTTCTGTTCGAGGCTTATCTTCAACAGGAATNCAAAGTTCNANTCTTCAAACACTAGANCCGATTACGGCNCCAAGAAGAATTGTTTTGGTGGATTTTGACTCGGATGGAATTCCAGAACATGTGGTTGAAGGGGGNGAATCTTCTCGTTCNTTATTCATCGCAGGATGGCATCAAATGGAAATGGATCTTGANGCTGATGGAACAGCTGAAGCTGATGTTAGTGGTTATGCNGGTAACGGTTCTCAAGGAGTTAATCCNATTGAATGGTTTGATACGATGGGTGTTCTAGGTCAAAAAGTTCAGAGTGAATTACAAGGTTCTACCATCAACACCAATCTCTTTGGTACTGATTTCTCAATTATCCAACCGTATGCACGGGTCAGTGGAGACGGTTCCTTTATTGGTACTGATTTGGATGTAACATATTCAATCACATTATCAGTTGATTTGAATCCTGTACATGGAAATCTTAGCTTATCGATTAATCGTGAAATGATAGCAGGTACGGGCACATTTACTGTTCCAATGCAATTCAATTCGACTCAAAACGGAACAGTACTCGTTCAGAGTCTTCTTTTGTATCATATTCCAGGTGCTACCAATATCGATCTTCCAACTGAACCAGTTCTAGTCGAAGTTAACATTCCACCAGAATTTGCAGTAAATTTGACTGCCCCATATGTTGGATTTCAATGGAATGAAACATCGTCTCATGACCTTTCTACATTCTTGGAATATCAAATATATAGAACAGGACCTGGTGAAACTCTGAATTTATTGTCTCCATATTCCTATACTATGAATTCAATATTTATTGATGAAGGACTTTCTGTTGGAACATATGACTATTACGTTCGCGCATCTCATGAAGATGGAGTTCAATCAAATCTGTCTAATGAATTGACCATTACCATAGATCCTCCTCCACCTGATACTACACCACCAACCGCTCCTACGAATATTACAGCAGTTGATGCACCTTCAGATCAAGGTGGTAGGCTATTGGTAAATTGGAATGATAGTGTTTCCGAAGATGTCCACCACCATCTTGTTTTCGTTGATACTGTTCCTTTCACCAATGCATCTACTCGTTCACCGGTTGCTAATCTAACTGTTGGAAATTCATCCATCATCATTACTACAACTTCTGATCGATTGGACAACACTGGTACAGTAGCTGATTTAGGTTCAGATATCATCGATAATACCGATCTCTATGTTGCTGTTGTAGCTGTAGATGTGGTTGGCAATTTAGATTCTAATGTCTCAACAGTGGGTCCAGTTAGAACGTATAATGATACTGCCATAACCACCTCTCTTTCATTATCTGTTACAACACCATCAGACATGGTTGTCGCCGGATCATCAATTTCTGCAGCTGGTAGAACAGACACTGTAGAAATTGGTGCAACATTAACCATGAATGGAGTTCCTGCTGCTAGCGAAACAGTCAATTTACAGATGTCTGATGGTACAATTCAAATTTCTATTGATGGAATTACAGATTCAGCAGGACAAGTTACCTTTATTCAACAAACATGGGGTAATTTCTTGGATACAGATGGTAGATTACTTGGAGAGGTTCAGTTAACTGCCACTTTTGCTGAAAGAACAGATACAGCACTAGGCCAAACAATTCTAGGAAGTACTGCAAGTAGTTCATTAGTTAGCACAGCAACTTCTACAGTTTCAGCAGTTCAATCTTCAATCCAATTAGATTCTGATGATTCTGGAGTGGTACGACTTCAAGTGAGTACGGATGCAAATGATCTGAATTTGATTGAAGGCCTTCCTTTCTTGTGGACTCTGGGCAATGCTACCAATGGTGTTTCTTCATCGAATGGATCATCGTTGGTTGCAGCAAATGGATTTTTAGAAAACAATGTGGATTATCCAGGTGGTGGCGAAATAGTCTTTGATTATGATGCTGCAAACGCTCCATATTGGATGTTGATGGATCCCTCTTCAATTACAATCGATCTCCTTCCATATCACGAACACACAGATAATGGTGGAGGTACAGATCCTGGAAACGATACTCCAAATCCATCCCCGGATCCTGAATTATCTGCTATTTCGATTGATTGTGGTGCATCTTCATGGGTGATTCCTGAAAATTCAACAAAGTGGGCTGGAAATCCAGCAGAGAATACACGAGAATGTACACTACACAATCCGAATGAAGTAACAGTATTCGTAGACATGGATCTTGATTTGAGTGTGCAAGGAGTAGAGATTGATGGCGATTTAGGTTCCTCATTTAGTTTGTTTTCTGAAGAAAATAGATCATTGACATTTACTGTTCGTGATACGGAATCATTCCGTGATGGTGTCTTGGAAATTACACTTGATATCGCTGCCCCTGATTATGTTGCTAATTCCACATCTCTTTCGTTGAATTTCTCATTCCAAGCAGATGATTACCAACCAGCGACAACAAATCCCCAAGAGGAAGAACAATCCAGTAATTCTATGGTAATTATTGGAGCAATTACAGTAGGAGTTTTGCTTGTATTGGTAATTGGTGTAATCGTTCTCCGCGGCTCGAGTAATGAGGAGGAAGAAGAACTGGAAGATGAATTAGGTGCAATTCCTTTGGCTGTTTCAGGCGATGCTGATCCAACAGGGTTTGATGCAGATATTCCAAAGGGAGTTCCATTGGACGAATTAATGCGCCAAGGTAAACGCCCGAGTCCGGTTTCGATGAAGGGACGTAAAAAGTCATCCAAGGTTGAAGAGGAATCCGAGGAAGAAGAACCCGAGGAAGAAGAACCAGAGGAAGAGGCACCTGAGGAAGAGGAACCCGAGGAAGAAGTCCCCGAAGAATCAGAAGAAGAAGATTACACTCAGTCTGATGATTACCACGTTGATGAAGATGGAACTGAATGGTGGAAAGACGAGGTCGGCGTTTGGTGGTGGCGCGGACCTGATGACGAAGAATGGTCGGAATACGCCGATTAATTTCTACGAGGGGTTCAATAAATCCAGTATAGAGGGGAAATCAATGGGTCTGCCACGTCCGTTTGAACTCGCCTTGCATGAGGGGACCCGAACTGATCGTCTTGGGGGAACTGCAATCTGTGGTTTCAATTCCAAAGGAGCAGTTGGAGCAATAGCAGTTGATCGAATAATCAAAGCATTCGATTTAGAACAATTGGGTTCAGTTTTGAGTGATTCATTTCCAGCCATGGCACTGGTTAGAGGCAGACGTCCTCAGCATCCAGTTCGAATCTACCAAGGCGATGATTTAGGGGCATTTGTGAGTGATATCCCATTCCCTGAAGAATACAATCTAGCATTTGGTGAAACTGTTTTGAAATGGTTTCAAGATGGTCGCTTTGATCGTTTGATTGTTGTTGATGGCCTTGTATTACCAAGTTTTGGTGAAGAGGAAAGAGATCGATTATTTGGTGTATCATCTACAGATTCAGGTCGAGCATCTCTTGACGAATTAGGCATTGAATGTGTGGAGCACGGCGTTGTTCCTGGGATTACAGGATACTTACTTGCTGAAGCAGATAGACTGGGTGTGGAGGTCATCGCTCTAATTCCACCAGTTAATCCAATGTTCCCAGATGCACGTGCAGCAATATTGGCATTAGAAGCGATTTCTGATTTAATCAACAAAGAAATCCCTCTTTCAGAATTGGCTGAAAGAGCAGTGGAGATTGAAGACAGAGTACGAGATGTTTTTGCATCTCTACCACCTGCTCTCCCTGAACCAAAATCATCGGAAGGTGGTGAAGATGATCCAATGATTTTGTAATTTTGTTAATGTAGAAATCGAGGAATAAAATGAATGAAATCAAAGTAATTCAAAGCGAGCCCGGAAAAGAAATCATCGTTCGCGTAGTGCATTCTCGTTTCAATGAAGATGCATGGATTGGGCTATTCAAAGCTGGCTCAGGAGACAATGAACATGGAGACCGTTGGAAATGGATGCGGGATGTGGATGTCAGCCACGTCACTCTCCCTGCACAAGAAGCAGGTGAATGGAGCGTTAGACTGTTCAATGATGGAGGCTACGAACGAATTTCTTCTCTAGATTTTCATGTGAATAATTCTCATTCATCGATTAATCAGGCGGATGCAGAGTCAAACATTAAATCAGCAAGTATCGCATTCGGGATTGGCCTAATCATGTTCATTATTGGTCTTCCACTTTTCATTGCAGGACATGGTCCACAAGGTGAGGAGAATCTCGGAATGATAATTCCGGGCGCCATAATGTTTGGCGTTGGCTCATTCGTGGCAATTGTTGCCGCCGCCATAGGAATGGGGTTTGGAAAAAGCGCAACTACTTCAGAGCAGGACATGGCTCAACAAAGAAGAGGCAACGGTATCGAGATTTTGGAAGCAGTACCAGGCAAACCCATTCGTTTCAGAATCAATAATCGCCCCAGTAGTAACGACGCTTGGGTTGGGATCTATCCTGTTAATGCAAAAGACGTCGAACACGGAGATCGATGGGGATGGCTAAGAGACAAACATATGGATAATGCATCATTACCAGGGCAGTCTGAGGGGCGATGGAGCATACGTGTATTTTCAGATGGAGGTTACACTCTACATGACCGAGTCGACTTCGATATTGTACACTCACAAGTTGTACACTCTCAAGTATCAGGAAAATTCGAATTCATCTCGATTAGTGAGTACGATGAGGTATGGAACGACAAGGGATCTGGCGCGCAACAAGACGTATCAGTCTGGAGAGCACGTCTAC
>PBDV01000001.1 GCA_002718215.1 Methanobacteriota archaeon | reverse complement strand
ACCCCGTAGGGTCTGGATTCGTGTCTCAGAATCCATCTCCGGGCTATGTCTCCCAACACCCGTACGCGTCGATGGCTAGGAGGTCCATTACACCCCCTACAACCTGATACGCCGCAGGCCCATCCTACCTTCATCCACTCACCGTTCCAGGCGTAGTGGACTATGATGTATTGTTCTCAGTTTCCCGAGGTTATTCAAAACGATAGGGCAGGTTACCCACGTGTTACTGAGCGGTACGCCGAGCTAATGCTCAGACTCGCATGTCTTAATCGAACTCCAATAGCGGTCGCCTCCGGCAGGATCAACCGGATTTCGTGCGAAATCTCGCGATCCTTCAGGAGTCTACTTTTGTCGCTTGCTGGTTCTTTGTCAAAATTGACGAGGTTACATTTCTTGCACACTTGCATTAGCAAGTTGTAACCTTGATTTTCCTACTAAACCACAAGCCGCGCTTGTGGCCGCACCTCTTCGGCCCGTTTCGCCAGATGGGTTTCTTCATCGTCCTAAGACTCAGAACCCAACGCCAGGCTTAACGTAGCATCTGTGCGACATGCCCCCCATATATCAACGTTGAGACAAGAGATTAGTACCCAAAACGATGACTGGGAGGAATTTTACCCCTAATTTATGGGTCAATCTGCACCAAAGAATTCTCTCAATACAGGATGCATTTCCATCGCTTGTTCCTTCTGAATTTGCTCATATGTTCTTAGAATGATACCTACGGCTAGCAATAACCCTGTTCCAGTGGCATTTCCTACTGTACCTAACAGATCAGCTCCTGCAGCCAATAACCCGACGAAAGCACCAGAAAACAATGTGACGTGAGGGATATATCGTTCCAGAATTTGCTCTAGAACTCTAGGGTTCTTTCTGAATCCAGGTATTTGCATTCCAGTTCTTTCAATCTGTTTTGCTACATCCTTTGCACTCATATTGGTGGTCTCAATCCAGAACTTCGCGAACACCATAGAACCAACGGTCATCACAATTACGTAAGCAACAATGTGAATCATGATCTGCCATAGTTCATGCCCATATGCATCCCCACTCTGTTCCAACAGAGGAATCAACCAATCTTGTACACCACCTACCATCGAAATGTACCATGCCAAACCATCTTGAGGAGCCGTCGCACCGGCATCATATGCTCCCAAATATTTGGCAATACTCCAACTACCTTCACGTCCGAGTATCGGAACAGTAGATAACACAGGATGGCTCCAAAATAGTAGAGTGAACATATTGACGTTTGCCAGTAATGCTGCCATCAAAATTACAGGAATGTTAGATGCATACACCAAACGAATTGGATATTGTCCTTTGTGACCTCTCATCTTATGGTTTGTAAGGGGCAATTCTAGTTTGGAAGATTCAGCATAAGCTACAACCAAGAACACAATAATCGATGATACCAACGCGGCAACTGGATTCGCGTGATTGAGCAATATGGTTTCGAACATACCCCCTCCACCAGCTCCCGCAGAAACCATCTCTGAATTTGTAGCGGTTCTAAGAGTGTAGAAAATCATTGGTAGGATTCCAGAAGGTGGATTTTCCAAACTCATTGGAGCCTCAGATACTGTAGGGAGTGGAGATAGAGTTCCGACGAATGTTGACTGAGCAACACCTGCGGCAATAAACAAAGATATTCCAGAACCAATACCCCACTTACTAACCAACTCATCAAGAAGGAATACAAGGTAAGAACCAAGGAAAAGTTGGAACACAATCAAAGCCTGAGCCCAACCTTGACCATATTGAAGAATAACGTCTTGATGAGGGTCAAGGAAACCATACACTTGAGGAATGGATTCGATAGGGATCATGAATAGAACAAGGAGTTTCTGAACCCCTTGATACAATTGTTTATCGTCGGAATCTTGCAAATCTAGATTGATGATTTTAGCACCGGCGAAAAGTTGCATAATAATCGATGCCGTTACGATTGGTCCAATTCCAAGATGCATGATGGACCCAGAAGCACCCGCCATGATTGCTCGGAATGATGAGAAAATATCCAATGTAGATTCTGCCAAACCATAAATCATGACGTTAGTCATCATGAAATAAATAATCAAAACGAGTGTCGTAGTCCACAATTTGGACATAAATCGAACGTGCCCATCAGGCTTCTGAATTGAAGGATAAACATCCACCAAACGCTTCAATCCATAAAGTCGGCTGGATTCTTCTCCGGTGTAAATTAGACATGTAATCGATGCTGCAGTACCTCCGCCAAGAATCATAATTCCAACCAGAAGGAATCCGACATTCTCTGAATCTTGAATGCTGAAGTATAGCAATCCAGCCACATATACAAGCCAAATGTAAACTTTGGAATATTTGAGAAAACGATGCTCCTGTAGCTGCTCCGGCAAATCAAAACGAAGGCCCCACATAATGAAGAACGCATAAGGGACTGAGGCAACCAAAAGCCATCCTGCTTCTGCTTGTGCAGCAGCATCTGAACCAAACAATTCATCTGAACGCCAATAGAGTAAACCACCCCAATAAATGACGGCCATTACTACGGCACCGAGCGTATTCACGCGTCTGACTGCCATTCGAATCACCTCTCTTACGAATTACGAACCCTCGTTCATTCCTCTTCCCATTCGCCCCAATCATCACCTTCGGAGATTGTTACTGAACCACCTGCAGATTCGATTTTCTCGATTGCACGAGAAGATGCATGCTCCACAGTGACATGAATTGCCCGATTGACTCGGCCTGAACCAAGAAGTTTGTCGATTCCTTTCTCTGTGAGATTAATTGTATCTTCTTTGCCTAACATCTGATCAATTTCTGAGACGTTTATGCTATTGTGCACAGTCCTAAGACTAGGATCTCGATTGAACCCATGCATGCCCCAATGACCTGGCATGAACTTGAGACGAGTCAAAAGACGGTGCTTGTTTAACCCCGCATTTCCACGTCCTCCTCGCTTACCAGCACCTCGGCCTGCTTTCTTTCCGCGACCATGGTAACGGCTTCTACCTCTGAAACGATTTGTTCTTGACGGCATATTTTCACCTCACATCATCCTTGCAGCAAGGTCTTCAATTGCCTCGCCGCGATTTCCTAAAGCTCCTCCAACAGAGAAAGCTCTCTTGATTCCACCCCATCCTTTACTTCCTCGAGGAGGATGTAATCTGAATACTCTCTTGAGATCGGATGCGTCCTTCATGGATGCATCTCCTGAAGCCACTGCTGCTGCAAAGGCATCGATCCCATCATAATCAGTGCAACCTGAAATTGCACCGTCATCAACTGGCCGATCGCCTGCAAGGCGCCCTCTCTCACGAATCATTTGAGCGATGCTATCGGAACTAACCGGCCCCCATGTGATGAAATCCTTGGCCTTCTGCAACATTCCTGCGTAAGTATCAGACTCAGGAACAATCACAGCATGATTGACTTTAGTCAAATTAAGATAAGACATAGTCTCACGAATTGAACGCTCAACTCCCCGATCACTTCGAACGCGAATTACTAGCCAAGCCATCAGGACATCCCTCCTCTAGCAATATGAAGTCGCTCAACATCTGCACGGCTAATGCGTGCTAAATTTGCTTGCTTGAGCGCATTGAAAGTAGCTCTAGCAAAGTTGTACTGGGTTCGCGTTTGGCCTTTACTACTCGACCAAACATCAGTAATTCCTGCCATATCGAGTATCATTCTGCCCGTTTCACCAATCACTAGGCCCTTACCAGTAGGCGCAGGCATTAGTGTGATTCGTGTTGAACCAGCTCTTCCTGTAATTTTCATTGGAACAGAACGACCTGGACCTCCACCAGATTCCCATGAACCATTACCTCTTCTTACAGTAATCATGTTCAACTTGGCTTGATTTGTAGCTTTCTGAATTGTTGCAGCAACTTCCTTGCCCTTCGAAGTAGCCAATCCAACGACTCCATCCTTGTTTCCTACAACGACCATTACATTGAATCGAGTTCTCTGTCCAGAATCCGTCATTCTCTGAATTCTTCGTGGACGTCCAATCATTTCGACGTACAAATTCGGTTGGAAAAACGCATCTACAATCTCAGGTTCTCGAATTGGGAGACGAGTAGCAACTGCCTGATCAAATGAAGTGATTTCACCACTAACAACCATTCTTCCCAAACGAGTTCGAGCACCGTTAGTAAGCCATTCTCGAAGAGTTATTCTTGGATCAGGCCCTCTACGACGCTGTCCTGCTTGAGATGCATCCTCCTCAATATGACCCAGAGCCCAGGCCAAACCTGGAGCAAGTTTGATTGGTTCACTCATGATGATGCCTCCTCAATCTTGGAACGAGTAGATTCTACTGCAGCGGCTAGAGAATCATCGATGTGAGCACCGTTAATTCGACCATCATCGGGAAGAACTTCATCGCTATGAGGGATATATAGGCCCGCATCAATCATGCCCTTAAGTGCTGAAAAGACACGGCTACCACGGGTAGAAGCAGCTAAACCAATGTCCAGAACTGCCTCATCGATTCCAGCAGCAACTGCTTTCTTCCCAAGTGAAAACCCAGTGAGATATGCAGATGGAACTGATTTGATAGAGGCTCCCTTGGGCCACCCTAGACCGCGTAATTCTGAACTATTGGTTTGTACAGCGATTCGATCCCCATCCTTTTCGTAATTAACGATTTGAGCGACTACACGAGTGTTACTAACTCGGACGACTGCTCTTGGCATCTCACCTCTCAATAGCTTCAATCTACGACGATAGTCGGTCTCACCTGTACGCCTTCTCTTGTATTTTAGACGCTGATTCTTTCCATGAACTGCCATCACTCATCACCTCCTAAGGAAATTCCATCCAACTCGATGTTGGTTCGCATATGAGCGATAGAACGGTAACTTCCGCCCTTCGCCTTTCTGTAATAGTAGCGATATTGACTTGGTTCAAGGTTTCCAGATTCTCTTAATTCTTTGAGAACTCGTCGTTGCGCACGGATTGTTTTCATCCAACGTTCCTTCTTTGGAGTTCGGGATTTCTTGGAACCCTTACGACTTCCATGTCCTACTCGCCGCCCCTTAGAGCGTTGAATCTCTGCTTTTCGGGCACGAGAACGACTGGTTCCTTGAATTTGACGAGCCTTAATGACTCCTTCATCGATTAGTTCCCTAATATCGTCCTTCTGAACAGCACTGGAGACCTGATCGATATAATCAGGATGAATCCAAATCCTATGTACACCCACGGTTCTACCTTCTCGTTGTGATAGAATGCTAGCAGCCATTCGACGTTGGTTAGTTATCTGCATCAGAGGTCACCTCTCTTCTCAATGGAACGACGGTTTAGGATTCGTATCCCCATCTCGTCCGCCTTGTTGTGAATTGCAAATCTCTTCCTATTTCCTACCCTTGCACCAATTCGGATTGCATGAGTTTTGGGGTCAACATCTTCGAGAGCATCGGCATTATGGACCAAGACTTCAATGAAACCTGACGGGTGCAAGCCCTTTGCTGCTCGAACCTTTCCATAGCCAACTCTAGCCATAGGGGTTCGATATTTCATATTCAAACGCTGCTTGGACTGGTAACCCTTGGGTTTCCTCCATCCAGATCTTGCAAGTCTCTTGTACCTGTACCATTCCTGACGACGGAACTTGGGTTGCTTCTTTGATTGTGAGGTGCGCAAAGAAAGTGCTTCCTTGGTAGAATCATCAAGTTCAGGCTTCTGCTTAGCTCGATGNANNTGCTCTTCCTCATCATCCCAATCATCATCATCGAAATCATCGAAATCATCGTCATCGAAATCATCATCNGCATCTTCTTCNATTTCTTGNCTTACATCATCTGCNGCCTCTAAGCGAGCAATCAAATCNGCTTTCTTTCCAGAAACAGCAAGNCCCAATTCCTTCAAGAGTTCCTTGAGTTNAGCAACAGTCATATTTTCATAATCAGACATTTATTTCACCTCACTCCGTACCTGCCTTGCTAGTAATGTAAATACCNTCTTGGAAAACTCTNCGATCTCGNCGACGAATTCTGCAAGCNCGCTCAATATTTGCTGCAGTCTGGCCAACCTTCTCNATATCTGCTCCAGAAACNGTCACATCGACCTTATTCTGAACCTCAACCTTGACCTCACTTGGAGACCATGGAAGCGGAGCAACTCGAGGNACNTTCTCNCCAAAGAGATTGGTAATCATCATCTTATTTCCTTCGACCTTGATGGTCATTGGNAAGTGAGAATATACTGCTTTTAATCGATAAACAAATCCAGTATCAACACCAGNCATCATGTTTCGAATATGAGCGNNCCAAGTTCCTGCAAGAGCCTTTTCCTTTCTGCGTGGNAAGTCNCAATGGACNTCNACNCNANCNNCTGCCTGGCGAATAGTGATTCGGTTATGNCGGAATTCTCTNGAAAGAGANGTACCATCCTTAGACACAGTAAGCACATTACTGTCNATATTTGCGTTAACACCATCCGGCACAGGGATGTTGTGAATAATCTGATCGAGTTTTACCATANTTATCACCTCAGAAAATATACGCAAGTAAACGCCCACCNACNCGAGCTTCCTTTGCTTTGTAATGGC
Source organism: Methanobacteriota archaeon (assembly GCA_002718215.1). Lineage (GTDB taxonomy): Archaea > Thermoplasmatota > Poseidoniia > Poseidoniales > Thalassarchaeaceae > MGIIb-N2. Next base: position 13,774 of record PBDV01000001.1, on the reverse strand, counting down.
TCATTACACCTTGATTAGTNGTCATTAGAAGNACACCGAAATCTTGAGCAGGTAAGAAACGTGATTCCCACTTCTCAAAATCGCTTCTCTTCACAGAGTATCGTGGTTTGATAACNCCACAACGATTGATNGCNCCCAATAATTCAATTCGGAAACTTCCNCCACGGCCGTTTTCAATCNTCTCGAATTCNCCAATGTATCCTCTTTCCTTGATAATNTCCAACATNCTTCCNAGAAGCTTGCTTGCAGGNCTGACTGTTACTTCNTAATGNCCTGCNTGNTCNGCATTGTACATNCGNACNAATGCNTCNCTTANNGGNTCNAATTGCATCTNTTNTTCACCTCACNNGTACTTCTTGAATCCNAATTCNGGAGCNNNNTCNCNGAAACATTGNCNGCANANNCNNAGNCCATANCGGCGNANCANGCCNCGTCTNTCGNCCNCAANNNCNNCANCCNNTNGNNCGTCCGATNCTTTCNCCATNANNTCNNNCCATNTTNTCACTCCTNNACTATANTCAAGCCAAATTNCTGGCNGAAAAATTCCATACANTCATCGCGATTAACTCGATGGTTGANTGCNACNCTATGAGCNCGNCGACGNCGACGGCTTACCCTATGTCCAGGGCGTTCTAGAACCACGTTNATGTCCATTCCNAAAATNCCNATATCNGGATCATATTTNTGTTGNGGGAAATCTGTGTAATCAGAAATACCAAAAGAAAGATTNCCNGATTNATCGAAATTGTANGATGGAAGNGTATTTTCACGAACCCAAAAAGCATCCTTCAGGAAATTTGCAATTGTATCCTTATCNCGCATNGTNACTTTNCAACCGATTGGAGCGCCTTCNCGAGTACCNATTTCACGATTNGTCTTCTTTGAAATGGTCCTAATTGGTNTAGANCCAGTNACTAATTCAAGCACNNTCTCAGCTGTCTGAAGTCTGTTACCACCCTCACCAACACCGATGTTCACGGTCACCTTAGTAATACGAGGTGAAGTCATNGCATTTGCGTCACTCATGCATCCACCTCCGATGGGATATCATCTGGGCTTGAAATNACCATAACATATTCTTGGATNGTNCCAAAACCTTCTTCGAAACTAACCTCATTGGGCATAGATGATCGCTTAATCTCAACTTCTCGAATNGTAGCAATTTCCCCTACGTGGTTACCACCAGTTAGGTAGCACTGNGCNCCAGGGGATGCTGTGTGAGTTTCAGNAATNCTTCCATCGCTTAGATTAATTCTNCATGTGGAACCAGTTGCCCAATCATCTTTNCTNGCATCATCNACAATCATTGTTCTACCATCGTGGAAACTCAATTGTGTTCGNCCACCCTTNAGGGTAGTCTTTCCGTTCAATCGGCATAACTTGGANCCAGCCTTCTTGGAATCAATAGGATTGTATGAAAGTCGNCCGCGCTTATCGAAAATACAAAGATAAGATTGTTCTCCAACTGTTAGNACGTCAAAGATTCCTACTCCACGATTAATTGATTTGATTTCTTTGCCNTCAACCTTGACCAANCCCTTCTGCACAATTTGATTGGCTTCCTTTCGAGTACCNGCAATTCCAAGAATATCTCTAAGGATAATTCCTACAGGCATACAACACTCAATGGAATGNCCACACGGGTCCGGGCGTTGAACCCAAACNCTAGTCTTACGAGGCAATGGCCAACTTCTTGGCATTGCCANTCTCTTCATGTGACTACTTCGACCCATATTATGCACCTCCATTTTCTCTAGAGAGNATCTTTGCCATTCTCTTGCTATCAGAATCATCTAACTTGGTGATTATGACATTNGATGCACGAATAGGGAATGGTTCATCCTTACCATCAGATTTGGTGACCGTAACACCCTCAATATGCAGCATTCCATCAGGGTTTACNTGGATTACAACACCAGTTACNCCAGAAGCTCCACGCTTACCTTGAGTNCTCTTTCCACGATCATCNCTCTTCTCACTATTTGGGAANCCGAAGTCTCCTCGAACTACCTTCACAGTGTCTCCTGCTCTTACAGTAACTGTTCGAACNGTNGAATANCTTCCATCCTCTAANGACAAGCGAGCACGTACTCTCTTGCGCTGNGCATGAATAGGGGCAGAACCTGCTGCCTTCCTCTGTTTCCTGGGTTGACTGCTTCGTACCATTTTTTCACCTCATACAATTTGCTTTGCTGTTGCAGCTACTCTAGGCCAGCGTTCNGCTGACTCTCTACTAACAGGNCCTTTGATATCAGAACCCTTGAGTTCTCCCTTTTCATTGGTTAGAACACATGCGTTATCTTCGAACTGCACCCATGTTCCNTCTGGTCGACGGAATGGNCGACGTTGNCGAACGATTACTGCATAATGCACCTTACGTCGCACTTCAGGATTGCCTCTCTTGACGGTGACCTGAATAAGATCNCCTACTCCTCCTGCAGGATAACGACGGTGNACACTGCCCTTCTTGAGTACAGTAATCAGTTGAACCACCTTTGCTCCAGAGTTATCCACACAAAGCATNGTGCCCATGGAAGGGATTGCACGAGTTACCTTGCTAGAAATNCCCTTCATTCAGAATCACCTCTCTCAATAACACAAAATGATACTGTCTTTGATAATGGACGACATTCCATTATGCGTACTCGATCTCCAACCGAAACCTCTCCNATACATGATGGGAGNTGNGCGTTGAAACGATTNGTTCGCTTCTCATATCTCTCATACTTCTTCATAGATCGTATTCTTTGTCTCTCGACAACAATAGAATGATTCATTCCNAAACTGGACACAATGCCTTCAATAATTTGACCTCGAACACGAAGGTTGCCATAGAAAGGACAGGTTTCACTGCCATCCCAATCTCCNTCAGGNGCGCTTACATCAACGCCAATATCACGTGGTGNCGCCATTCAATTCATCCTCCAATTCATGTGAATCCTATTCTCAGGGCGCTGTTGAACNCCCTGNCCATCNATGATTTCTGAATCATCAATTGTNAATCGAATAATGGACTTAGAGAGCATCTTNTCNCCTTCNGTNGTACGGACAACAATCATGTTTCTAGTCTCATTAACGACTGTTCCTTCAATCCCCAACAAAGTNGAATCTNTAGANNCAACTACATGCAAATTCTTAGCGAGCCAAGGCATTCTAACAACTTCCATCTTANCGCACCTCCACCGTNTANCCATTTTGCTCAAGNACNTTTGAGGCTCGTTTCTTGTGATCNCCCTGCAACTCAATGGTTCGACCCTTGACGGTTCCACCACTTGCACATNGACTTTTGAGAATCTTAGCGAGCTTATNGATATCAATAGCAGTATCATCAATNCCTTCAACNATAGTAACCATTTTNCCATACCTCCTTCTATCAGTTCTAATAATTGCTTTCTGTTGCTCCTTTGCAATTTCTTGACAAATACATAATTCATNNGGGAGACCACACAGATTGCAGATACTCGCCATTCGTTCCTACTCCTTCTTCTCGTTCATTTTTGTTAGGAGGCGAGCGATACTTCTCCTAGTCTGTTTGAACTCNCCAGAGTTCTGGACTGACCCNCCCAAAGACTTCTGAGCGCGCAACTGTAGAAGTTCNTCTCTAAGTTCTATGAGGCGCTTTTCGCGAGCCTCNTCGCTCATTTCATCTATTTCTCGTGCCCTNAGNTGAGTCATGTTCATTCTTCCTCCTGTGTGGCAACNTCGGCTGTCATTTCAGCCTCAAATTCTACTACTGCATCAACTACAGATTCAACAATTTCATCNTCAGTTGGNACTTCATCTACCTCTTCCGNTTCNGATTCAGTNACTGTAATTTCAAAATCATGNGGAAGAGGATCTAAACCAGATTCTTCTCGNGATTTGATNGAAATTTCACTNGGNANCTTTGTNCCAGCACGCATAATTGCAACAGTGCAACCAATTGTACCGAGTTTCTTCACNGCAACTGCATAACCAACATCCATATTGGTAAGTGCAGTTTCTCCACAATACTTGATGTGACCNGATTGGAACTTCTGAGTTCGATGNCGNGCNCCACTNAANTTNCCAGATANGACNATTAGACAACCNCGAGCNCCGGCAGCCATNACATTCATTGCAGTACTATTTCCTGCACGACGGAAGAACCANCCTCTCTCNAGAGAAGANGCTAAGCGNCTAGCCATTACNTGNGCNTTAAGACGAGGTTCCTCGACTGCTTGAACNTCCAACTTAGGTTGANNAAGATTGAAATCTTCTTCAAGNCGGCGAGATAANTCATTGATTATTCNNCCACGAGTTCCAATTACTCGNCCAACATGNTCTGCCTGAAGCATAATCATCTCNCCATCTGGAGTNCGAGTGAAACTCAATCCACCAAAACCAGCATCCTTGGTTTCCTCAAGTAGGAATTTTTTGACCATCTGCCTTTCGACATTTCTATTGATGAAAGTACGGACAATGTTTTCTTTGCTATTTTTCGCCATAATCAATCACCTCAGAAGAGATCCTCGTCTCCATCTTCATCCCAATCGTCATCTCCTTCTCTTGCTTCAAGGAAAATCTCAAGATTCACTTGATAGTGATTATTNGGAGTTGCACGCCCTCGAGCACGAGGACGGAAAGCACGCCTTACTTGCCCTCGATGAGCAGCAAGATGTGTAATGACCATCTCATCGATATCATCTATCTCACCCTCATAGCGGTGACGAGCGTTCTCCATTGCAGAACGAATAAGTTGGATAAATGCCAATGAAGCCTTAACCGGGAANCGNCCNGGACCCATCTTTCCTTTTCGATGNCCAGCCATAGTGTTTCCACCCTTTCCTTTGCGTGAACGACGAACATACGGAATCGCACGAGCTTGACGACGAATATGATGNTCGCTTCTTCTCTTGTATTTGTCNGGATTCTCAGGATCCTCNATCCATCCATCTGCTTTGATAACTTGCTCAAGATAATCAATTGCGGAACCAGCAGTCTTGCCTCTCAAGAATCTACAGATTTGATANCAATGCTTGTGATGAATATCAAGATTAACTGCACGAGCAGTGGTTAGACTGTGATAGCCATCGGTTCCACTCAANAACTGAGTGTACCCGCTTCTTGGCTTATTTGAGTCTCTTGATGCCATCTTTTNCACCTCACTTTAGAGCCACATGCTTCGACGAACGTGTTGCACCTACACCTGGACCAGTATGCGTAACTGANCGNCGAGTAGGGGCAAATTCACCCAATGCATGGCCAATCATTTGCTCTNTNAATTCAATTTCCACAAACTTTTGGCCGTTGTGAATTGCTACNGTCTTACCAACCATCTTTGGAAGAANATACATGCTACGNCAATGAGTTCGAACTACNCCTTCAGATTCTNNAAGACGATCATANAGATGACGTTNNNCTCTAGAAAGTCCNNTATCGAGAGTTCTTCTAACTCTNGAAGGAACCAAAGAAGCAACNGAAACCTCATCNGGATTNTCTNCAGAAGCAACCAATGGCAAATTNTTGAGTTCATCTATGGTATAACCNCGNTAAAGGAANTCGCGCTCACGACGACCNGCTAGTTTNGANCGTCTCTTCCTAGCCTGACGGCGAGCAATCTTAGGTGTGCGGAACATCTTCTTCTTACGTCGCGCCATAAATCATGCCTCCTTTGACTTCGATCTTCCACGNCCAGTTCTTCGTGGAGCAATATGACCTACCTTCTGACCAGGAGGTGCATGTCGAGAAACTGAATTCGGNCCGTGAACAGCTTGATGATTTCCTCCACCATGAGGGTGATCTACAGGATTCATTGCTACTCCAGAAACTGAAGGGTACAACTTACCACGNGCTTTAGCNCGATAATGAGCNGANCCTGCCTTCATCATTGGCTTGTCTGTTCTACCATGGCCGCCTAGNACACCAATTGTAGCTCTGCACCCAGAATTAAGTTCCTTAAGACGNCCAGATGGAAGNCTNATACGAACNGAATCACCCATATTNGATTCNACAACTGCAGAATTNCCNCCACTACGAGCAAACTTNCCACCATCTCCAGGACGAGCNTCAACATTGCTTACTGGAGTCCCTTCAGGAATCTGAGCGAGTGTNGTGATATTTCCTGGACGAAGNGANACATTGTTNCCAATAGCAACCTTTTGACCAACACCCATGCCTTCTNTAGCGACAACATGGAATTCTTCTCCATCTTCAAAACGNACNCGNGCAAGAGGCGCAGTGTGNACTGGNCTNTGGATTAATTCTGAAACTGTACCCACTTGATCTTCAACTCGAGGAACCTTGGACTTGCCAGGGAACCTATGGCTACGGACNCGGTTCTTAGGGGATGATCCCCGACGTTGTGCACGAATTCTCTTACCCATTTCTTACACCTCCATCAGAATGCGCCGAGTTTCAGCGCAGCCTCCTCTGCATCATATCCTTCTGCTAATTTTACACTAGCGTGCTTACCAGTCTTCATNATTCTAGTATTGACCTTACTGACTTTCACTTCAAGTAATTCTTCTATTGCAGCCTTAATGTCTGCCTTAGTAGCCCTACGTCGAACAATAAATTCGATTCTGTTATTGTTCTCNTTGTAATANCCATCAGGNTCTGCAACTCTACGAGCATTCAGAGACTTCTCNGTNATCCAAGGAGAGAGAATNACNTCATAAGGATCNACCATNTNNTCACCTCATCTCCTCNACAGCTTCCTTAGTGAANACNGTCAAACGNCCTACNTCTCCTCCAGGAGCAAGATGTTCNGCAGAGAGATTCTTCGCTACCACNACATCAACTCCAGGGACGTTTCTAGCGGCCTTTCCAATTGTAGAATTATCNGAAACAACCAACAAAACACTCTTTGGNGTCTTACGTCGACGNCCTCGCATCTTTCCACGGCCAGCACGAANACTGCGNCCATTCTTAGCGCGTTCTAAATCNNCGCCCAAACCAATAGCANCCATCATTGCGATAAATCTCTGNGTNCCTCCNGAAAGATCGAATTNCTCNATGCTTCCATCTGANCCNTCNATTACAATTGGGAATTTNACGTCTGAATCAAAGCGNTGNCCACGNGAACGNACCATGTCTNCTTGAGNAGTAGCTGCAAGNGCACTGTCNCGAGCAGNACGACGCTCTTTTGTATTCATTTTCTGAGTCCAATCNTTTGCAACCTTAGGACCATGAGCACGTCGACCNCCTCTTGTNTGNGGGTTTTCAGCACCNTCTCTTGAATTTGCACGACGCATAATTCGNCTTACACCNCGNCCCTTGCCCCACCATTCTACTGAATGTTTCATTCCAGCTACTGGNTTACGGCGNCCTTNGTGCTCACGNTGACCNTAGGCNTGNCTACGATTAGCTCGAGCAGAATGAACTGCACGACGAACNAGATCCTCTCGNACNGANGATTCAAANGCATCTGGAAGNGCNACNGANGAACCAGAGTCTACNGANACAGANGAGTCATCGCCAAANGTGATAGATAGGCTCTTNGTCTTCATCTTCAGACCCCCTGCTTGCTAGATGTACTTACGTAAGTAATCTCAACNGGNGGCTTTTCACCCTGTGAACGTGTTGCATCTCTAAATCGAAGAAGACGCTTTGATGGTCCTGGNAGNCTNCCTTTTACAATGACGTACTGGTTTCTAACTTCACCATAACGTAGGAATCCGCCNGCTGGAGTAATCTCATTCTCATCNGGTGTNGAAATTCTAAGCAATCGCTTATTGTATTCAGTTCTATGATGGAAACCNACTTGACCTGCTTGAGGAACTGTGGATCGTACATATCCGGTACCGAAATCACCAAGGTTTCCTGCTTGTCGTCTTCTCTTGCTGTTCTTATGACTTAGGAGTTTGACTCCCCAACGCTTGACAGAACCTTGGAATCCTTTGCCCTTGGTAATTCCAACAACATCTACATCCTGCCCCTCTGAATATACATCAGTGAATTCAATTTTCTGACCAAGACGTTCCTTAGCCCATTCCAATTGAGCAGAAATATCTCCACCAGTTAATCCAAGTTCCATTACTTCTGGAGTCTTTGAAGGGGAACCACTTACCATAGTAGGTTGTGTGGCAACCAAAATTCGAACCTGATCAAGGACCATGTCATTCAATGCTGAAAAATTAGCTTCAGAATCATGATTTTGTGGCTTAGGCTGACGTCCAGCTCTCTTTGTTGGTTTGTACCCCTCAGGAAGACTTTCTGCCTTCGAACGGTTAGCAAGACGAGGGAAAAGTCCCACAACGTCTTCGTCAAGTGAATCTGCATCTGCCCATGATTCTCCAGCTGTCTGAATACCATATGGAGTCATGTGATATCCACGAACTGCAAGAACACAAAGCGGAGGTACTTCGACAACTGTAACAGCTGTGCGTAGTTCTGCACCCGCACTAGGAGAATGAGGATTCAGATCTCTCATCAAAATATGAGTCATTCCTGCTTTCCATCCAGCGAAGCCTTGAACTCGAACCTCATCAGAATTAGTTGACGGCCATGACTTAACTCGACCATGTTGTCGATTAGCACGCTTTCGCGGACTAAACGCCATACTACCTCTACGGGGTCGATGTGTGTCGGCCATGTTGTTTCCTCCAATTGTTTTAGCAGTACAGAGGCCGTAAAACGGCGTGTCCTGGCCCGTAGAGCGCAGGAGCAACCGTGACACACAGCGGCTGCGGCGATTGCCTAAACCGCGTGCCGGGATGCAGGAACAGAGCCCGTCAGTGTCTGGTTGCTCGCGTTACGAGCGACCCTCCGACCGAAGTGGACTATATCAACGGTTCGACTCAGTTAACCTGTATTTCGACACACATCTCCACATTTTTTGATTATATTTCAATTGTAACCATTTTCTACCCTGACGTATCACGACAGGTTCCATGCGCCCGATGATATCCCATGCTCTTCTCGTGGATGAGGAGATAGAAGCAAGGGCATATCAGTTAGAAGCGGTCAACACTTCGTTGGATTCATCAACTCTATTGGTTCTACCGACAGCGATGGGTAAAACCGCGGTACAATGGATGGTAATAGCTGAAACACTTCGTTCATCCAATGGAATGGCCTTACTTATTGCACCCACCAACGCCCTTGTGGATCAACAACATAGGGGACTAGAGAGGGTGATGAATTTGCCAGAAAATGAAACAATTGTGAAGATTACCGGTTCTATTCCACCTGCAAAAAGAAAAGGATTTTGGGGCAAACATCGAATTGTAGTTGCTACTCCACAAGTAGTAAGAAACGATGCTATAAAGGGAATTTTGGACCTTTCCAACGTATCTCTATTGGTGGTGGACGAGGCTCACCGAGCTACTGGAAATGCAGCAGTAGCTCAAGTTGGTGATTTGCTCATAAATGCAAATAACAAAGCGACAATTCTAGGGGCTACAGCAAGTCCGGGTTGGAATGAATCAGCAGTAGAACAAGTGTGTGAAAAATTGCACCTGAAAGGAATTCATGTTAGAGGTTCAAACGAACCAATGCTCAAACCCTACGCTTCAAACCTTGACGTTGAAGAAATCCGAGTCCCTGTCCCAAATGAACTCCGAGAAATGGCGCGTCCTCTCGAACTATGGTTGGAAGCAATCGTGGATCGAGAGCGCCGTTTAGGCCATTACCTAAGATCTGGAATCATCACAATTGGAGGTCTCAATGAAGCAATGTCTCGCGTACAACAAGCAATTGCGAGAGAGGAAAGAATGGCCTATCGAAGTGCTGGAGACCTTGGAATGGCAATTCGCCTTTACAACATTTCAAATCTGTTGGTATGCCAAGGAATTGCTGCAAGTAGAGAAGCAATGAGAAGAATGAATGAACGGTTACGTCAGAAAGAAAAGGGAGAAAAAAAATTGCGTGAATTCTTAGAAGACCCCCGAATAAGAAATTTACAAAATGAGCTTGAGAAAAGTGATGAAATCCATAGTAAGGTATCGTTTACTAGACGAGTAGTTAGACAAGAAATTTCTCGAAACCCAGATGGTAGAATGATTATTTTCGCCAATTATAGAGACACTGTAACAGCAATTGTTTCTTTCATTGAAGATATCCCTGGGGTCAATGCAACTCCATTCATTGGGCAATCAAGTCGTTCAGGACAAGATGGAATGTCCCACTCAGAGCAAATCAATAGATTGGATGCATTTCGTAAAGGAGAATACAATGTATTGGTGGCAACATCTGTTGGTGAAGAAGGATTGGATATCCCTAGAGCAGATTTGGTTTTGTTCTACGAACCAGTGGGGAGTGAAATTAGAACAATACAACGAAGGGGACGAACTGGTAGACATGATAGCGGTTCCGTGTATGTGTTGATTGCTCAGGGAACTCGAGATGAAGGTGCCACAGCTGCTGCTGCAAAACGTGAAGAAAAAATGTTGATCGCAATAAAGAGAGTCAAGCACAAAAGGTACTCATTTAATCCAGATTTGGAAATGTTATCTACATTCAAAGTAATCAAGGAAAACGAGATTATAGATGCTAGTGACTTTGTAATCGCTGAACGAGAGCGGTTAAGAGAAGAGTTGGAACCTGTGGATGAAACGCCAGTGGAAGATGTAGTAGCCGAATCCAAAGAAGAATTTCCAGACATACCACCTGAGCGAAGAAGAAGAGGAGGACAAAGTGGTTTGGAAGAGTGGTATTGAAATTAATTTCCAATTACTGCAATCCTAGTCCTAAGTTGAGCCAATCGACTGTTGAAATGACCCATTGAAAATGCCAATAATTCAGTAAAATGAATCACTGGAATTGATGTATCTTCGCCAGATACTTTTGATGCCTTAACTTGATACACATCTAAAACTGCATGAGATAATGTGCAAATACTGACCAATAATTCTACACCTTCATCCTTGGCTTCACAAAGTACTGCTGCTGCCTGCTTCATTGCCGTAGTCTCTTCAGATAAGACACTGGGGGCACCTACACTTTGTGTTCTGTAACTCAATGATTTCGATTTTCCACCTAATGCTTCTATTACCTGCTCTAGATAATTTGGCTGGAAAACATCATCACTTCCGCAAGCTCCATCTCTCTGTATATTCGGACCATAATAGCCACCTACAGTGAAATTGATTGGATTTTTTACTAAATCACTTAATTTGTCTAATCCTACCTCTTCTACAATAACGTGAAGTAAATGTCTAACCTCAGTATTTCCTGAAAAAGATCTGCCGCAAGTATCACTCAGAACATTGTTTATTTCTGCTAAGAGAATAGGGTTATTTTTCAATTCATTCAAATCTTCAAACAGAATACCAGCGGTTGTAGCGCACGGCGTAACAATTTCCAAACCAAGTTCTTCAGCAATTGCAAACGTTCGGGCATTGAGAGTCAATTGAAGTCGACGATTAGCCTGACGAATTATCCCTCCTCCACAACTTGTAGCCCCTTCCATAGGAATGAGATTAATGCCCAAGGATTTTGCAGCAGGAACTACCGTATCTGCAACCTCAGGCGCACTACTATGTGCAACATTTCCCGGGTGATATGCATATTCCAAAGGCATCAGAAACCACCATCCACTTCATTGAAAATTGCAACGACCTCATGGTGATTAAGCACAGGAGTGTTGAACTGTTTCGGCATTTTACCCACTCCAGCAGGTGGAGCCACCATTCCTAGTAATCCATTGAACATCTTTCCACCTGTTCTTGTGAAACCCAAGACCATTCTTGCGGTAATTCCAGAAAACAAATTTCCAACTAATCCTAAGGGTCCCAATACCTGTCTGTAGATTACAGTATCATTAACTCGGCCACTCATTTTCACACTCCATGAATACCACCAGACATGTTTTCCATGGCGACCATCTTGGAATGCCCCCTGCCTAAGTACACGAGTCTTTGCAGATAACATCGAGTCAGCTACCATTTGTCCACTTCTACCATAACGAGAGATAGAATTCAAGTCCGTCTCAGCCTTAATGCCAATTTCAGATGCTAACAAAGCCAAATTTTCAGTTCGAGAAGATTCTGAAACTCTAGGATCTAATACCCTAGACCACAAAGATAACACATTCGAAGGACCAATGTAATTCTCATTGTAAGGCACTGTGTCTGAAAAAGAATCGATAACCAAGGGACTAATCATATTTCTAGCCACATGAACTGCTTTAGCATCATCTGAAGTCATAATCCCAATAACTGAGTCGCGAACCTTTACTCCCTCTCGAGTAGCGCCTCTAAACCAAGGCTCAGTAGATGCCCTTCTAATATCAGAAATGGTTTGGTCAGTAACCAAATCTCTGATTACTTCACCAATAGAAATAGGTTCAAGATTTAGTAAATTCAAATCTGAATTGGAAGATAAAATAGAATCTATGCGAGTCAATCCAGGAAGTATGGGCCTACCATTAGCACAAATTGCAGTAGTGGGGTCATCTAGAGAGCCATCTCTGAAAGTCAAAGAACCATCCTCTGTGGATTTTATTGTTCGGAGTAAATCTAGAATCGATGTATGTCCTGCCAATACACATGCCCATTCATCATGACCGCGTTCATCAGAAAGTGGATCATACCTGAAAACACGTACCTTGACCTGAATCTCGGGCGATTCAATTACAGGAGTTACAAATCCATCATCTCCTGAAACAGATGCTTCATCTCCACCTGCCATTTCAGCAATAATAGACTCCACTAACTCAGATTGGTATGTACCATTTCCATCAACTGCAGCCATATGGGCAAGTACCAATTCAGTCCAAATTGCAGAAGGAGCATCGTAATCAACATCACAATCTACTCTTTCTACTAGACGAGTAGCCCCTAAACTCTCAAACCTTGCATCCCATTCCTTTCCTGATTCACAAAACAGTTCGTAACTAGTATCGCCCAATGCACAAACAGAGAAGTGAGTGTTGGAAAGAGAAGGTGCTCCAGAACCATTCGCCGCATTCCAAAGCTCTTCGGCATTATCTGGTTGCTCACCTTCACCCCATGTTGAACAAACAATGAGAACTCTAGACATAGAAGAAAGTGATGCTAAATCAAAACCATCCATATCATGAACTGTTGATTGGAGACCATATGCTTCTGCTCGCTTACCAATCTTAGCTGCAAGGCCTTCTGCATTGCCACTTTGAGAACCAAAAAGGATGTGAAGAGACCTGTCACCTTCCATATCTAAAGAACCTGAAGATGCTGAATCGGATGGCACTGTTTCCTCTGACTTAGGAGAAGAAGACTCTGTTGCCCCTCCAGACTTTACAAACGAATCAATAGACGAAAGCATGGATTCTTGGAACACACCGGAACCATCAACTGCAGACATATGTAACAAAGCCTTGTCCGCCCATTCAGCGGCTGGTTTGTCATAATCCACATCACAATCTACTCGGTCAACTAAACGCTTTCCTCCAAGTTGTTCAAAGCGGGCATCCCATTCCTTTCCAGATTCGCAAAACAATTCGTAACTTGTATCGCCCAATGCACAAACAGAGAAATTGGTCTTACTAAGTGAAGGAGCACCGTCCCCATTTGCAGCATTCCAAAGATCCTCTGCATTATCTGGTTGCTCACCTTCACCCCATGTTGAACAAACAATGAGAACTCTAGACATCGAAGAAAGTGATGCTAAATCAAAACCATCCATATCATGGACAGTGGATTCGAGACCAAATGACTTAGATTGCTTGCCAACCTTAACCGCTAAATCTTCAGAATTTCCACTTTGAGAACCAAATAGAATGTGTAGGCTACGGTCACCATCAGAGAGGAAAGCACCAACATCATCCGTCATGACTTCGCACCCAAGTGCCAACCGGCAGTTTCACCCACCCAAATGGGACTATTGAACATAG